>CBJMQH010000826.1:0-1501 GCA_966431825.1 uncultured Trinickia sp. | reverse complement strand
TCGTTCTTCGGCAAAGGCCTCGGTGCGCTCGGCTGGGCCGTGAACTCCGATACCGCGCCGAAGCAGATTGCCGGCCTTTCGGGCGCGCTCATGAATACGTTCGGCAACCTCTCGAGCATTACGACCCCGATCGCCATCGGATACATCGTCGGGACGACGGGGTCGTTCAACGGTGCGCTCGTCTACGTCGGCATTCATGCGCTCGTCGCCTGCGTTTGCTATCTGTTCATGGTCGGCGACATCAAGCGCGTCGAATTGAAGCCGCTCGGTTGATCACGATTCGACCGAGCATGGAGACCAAAGCCTTGGAAGCGCGAACGATCGAACATGACGCGCCCCGCGTGACCGGGATGCAAGTCATACCCGTCGCAGGGCGCGACAGCATGCTGCTCAACCTCTGCGGCGCGCATGCACCGTATTTCACGCGGAACCTCGTACTCCTCACCGATGCCGCTGGCCGCACGGGCGCAGGCGAAGTGCCCGGCGGCGAGGGAATCCGGGCAGCGCTGGAACGCGTCGTGCCGCTCGTCGTCGGGCGCTCTGTCGGCTCGCCCAATGCCGTGCTGAGCGCCATCCGCACTGCGCTTCGCGCGCCTTCCGGCCAGTCCGGCCAGTCCGGCCAGGCGCCGCGCGCGACGGTCTATGAAGTCGGTTCTGCGGCCGAAGCCGCCGTGCTCCGGCAACCGCATGAAATCAATCTGCGGATGGACAACGTCGTTACGGCTGTCGAGGCGGCGCTGTTCGACCTGCTCGGTCAGCATCTCGGCGTGCCCGTCGCGCATCTTCTCGGCGACGGGCAGCAGCGCGACAGCGTGCCGATGCTTGCATACCTCTTTTATATCGGCGAGCGCAGCCGCTGCGATTTGCCGTACCGCTCGCAGGAAGGATCGGGCGACGACTGGCTTCGCTTGCGCAACGAACCGGCGCTTACGCCTGCCGCGATCGCACGTTTGGCCGAAGCGGCGACGGCCCGCTACGGGTTCGCCGATTTCAAGCTGAAGGGCGGCGTCATGGACGGCGACGACGAGATGCAAGCCGTGCGCGCGATCAAGGCACGGTTTCCCGACGCGCGCGTGACGCTCGATCCGAACGGGGCGTGGTCGCTCGACGAGGCGGTGCGCCTGTGTCGCGGCCAGCGCGAGGTACTGGCCTACGCCGAAGACCCCTGCGGCCCCGAGCAAGGGTACTCGGGACGCGAGATCATGGCCGAGTTCAAGCGGGCAACGGGTATCCCGACCGCTACGAACATGATCGCGACCGACTGGCGGCAGCTGGGTCATGCGGTCCGGCTCAATGCGATCGATATTCCGCTCGCCGATCCGCACTTCTGGACGATGCAAGGCTCGGTGCGCGTCGCGCAGCTATGCAACGAATGGGGGCTCACCTGGGGCTCGCACTCGAACAATCATTTCGATGTCTCGCTCGCGATGTTCACGCACGCGGCTGCGGCCGCGCCGGGTGCGATCACGGCGATCGACACGCATTGGATCTGGCAGGAAGC
>CBJMQH010000825.1:0-1502 GCA_966431825.1 uncultured Trinickia sp. | reverse complement strand
TTCGGCAGTTGTTTGACTTGAGTATGTATTGCTGATAGTTTCGCGACTCGCGACCGAAATAAGGTTGCGCCCGCTCATCATTCCGGATGCGGGTTCATGAGGGCTGAACGCGCGTGCCAGTGCGTTTCGAATGAGAGAGCAAGTCGTGAACTATCCAGATCTGCCACGGGCGGCATCGGGGCCGTTACCGTCGCAAAAGAACCGGGCCATCCGGTTGAAATGGGGCCAACAGCAAGCGCAGCTCGAGTCCTTGCTGATGCCACAGCGCATCGATATCGAAGAATCCCTCTACGGCGGGGTGGACGGCCGTATCGCCTGTGTGTCAACGAGCGCGGGTATTCCCCTTACGACATTCATCGGGTTGCCGATGTCGGTGCTGCTGGTCACCGATAGCGGCGAGTTGCACTCCATTTCGGGAATTATCGTCGACGCGCGTGAGGGCGAGTCGGATGGTGCATTGGCGACTTACCAGTTATTCATTCGTGACGCAATTTCTATATTAGAGCGCCGCACCAATATGCGGGTTTTTCGCAAATTGAGTGCGCTCGATATTGTTCAAACGCTGGTGTCGGAATGGCGGCGCAGAAGTACTGTTCTGGCCGGAGCGTTTTATATCGATGTGTCGAACGTCGATGGCGCCCGAGTGCCGGTTCGCGAGCAGACGGTTCAGTTCAATGAGGCGGATGCCGACTTTATCCGGCGATTGTGTCGCCGCGAGGGGATCGGCTGGTTTATTCGGGCGGGCAAGCCCGGTCAGTCGGGGGCAGCCAAGGCCGGCGAGCCCGCGCATACGCTCGTGCTGTACGACAACGCGAATAAGCTCACGCGCGCCGCAGTCGGCTCCGTGCCTTACGGTTCGGTGGCGGGGATCGGGCAACGCGACGTGGTGACGCATTTGTCGCTGGCGCGGCAATTGATCGTCGGTGGGATACAGGGCTTCAGTTGGGACCACAAACCCGGCCAGACGGACCATATCCAAGGTCCGACGCGTGTCGACCAGGGGCCGGCCGGCAACGATCTGGGCAAGCTGTTGATGGATTCGCGCGTCGACTCGCCGCACTTTGCCGACTCCTGGGACGACTACGACCGGCTCGGCCTTGCCCGTGTCAGGTCGCACGATGCGCAGGCCGTGCGTGTGGATGGGACAAGCGGCGTGCGCAATCTCGTCATCGGCGAATGGATCGAAGTGACGGGCTACGGGCAATTCGATCGGAGGGCGAGCCGTCTTGCGGACAGCGACCGGCGTATCACCATTACGAGCCTGCGCCATCGCGCCGAGAACAATCTGCCGAAGGATTTGAACGAACGCGCGCAGGCGCTGTTCGCGGCAAGCCGCTGGACGTTCGATCCGCCGCCCGTCTCGGCGCACACCCAGCGGCGTCCGAGTGCGTATGACGGGTCGGTGGAAAGCCGGTACGAGAACACGTTCTCGGGCGTGCCGCGCGGAATGCCGCTCACCCCTTCGTACGATCCGCGCGTTCATCTGCCGCGCGTGTATCCGA
>CBJMQH010000824.1:0-1519 GCA_966431825.1 uncultured Trinickia sp. | reverse complement strand
TCGCGTTTTCTTCGTCGAAAAGATGACGCCCGATCAGTCGCAGGTCGAAAAGGTCTTCGTGACGGGTACCGAAAACGGCAAGGTGAACGTCGTCGTCTCGCAGAAGGGCCACACGGAGACGGCCAAGGACGGGTCGCGCTACGTCGTACTCGAAAACGGCCGCCGCTACGACGGCGAGCCGGGCAAGCCCGACTTCAAGATCATGGAGTTCGAACGCTACGGCGTGAAGATTACGCACCAACCTGTCGTCAACCAGACGCCGACCACCGGCGTCCCGACGCTCACGCTGCTGCGCCACCCGTCGCGCGACCGCCTGGCCGAATTCGCGTGGCGCACGGGCATGCCGCTCATGGCCATCAACCTCGTTCTGCTCGGCATTCCGCTCGCCTATCAAAACCCGCGCCGCGGCCGCACGATCAACCTCGTCATGGCCGTGCTGATCTTCCTTACGTATTCGAACCTGCTCAACGTCTTCCAGGCATGGATCGAACAAGGCAAGACATCGTTCGCCGTCGGGCTGCTCGCGCTGCACCTGGTCGTCTCGTGCATCGTCGCGCTCGTCTTCTGGCTGCGCGTGCGCAACCGCCCGCTGATCTCGCGCGCGATGTTCTCGCGCACACGGGGGGCGTGACGCGATGCGCATCTACGAACGGTACTTTGCCCGCCAAATCTATCTCGCGTTCATCTTCATCCTGTTCGCGTTCTCGGGTCTGTTCTTCTTTTTCGACCTGATCAACGAGCTGAACACCGTCGGCCACGGCAACTACAAGTTCGGCTACGCCGTGCTGCGCGTCGCCTTGCAAACGCCGTCGCGGTTCTACGAAATCATTCCCGTCGCCGCGCTGATCAGCGCCATCTATGTGTTCGCCCAGATGGCGGCAAGCTCCGAGTACACGATCTTTCGCGTCTCGGGCCTGTCAACGAGCCAGGCGCTGCGCTCGCTGCTCAAGATCGGCATTCCGCTCGTGCTGGTCACCTACTTCATCGGCGAAGTGGTCGGCCCTTACACCGATCAACTCTCCGAACGCGTGCGGCTCGAAGCGCTCGGCTCGGCCGTGTCGTCGAACTTTCAATCGGGCGTCTGGGTCAAGGACACGCTCGCCGCCGGCGAAGGCGGTCAGCAGATCACGCGCTTCGTGAACGTCGGCAAGCTCATGCCTGACTCCACGGTCACCGACGTGAGGATCTACGAGTTCGACTCGAAATTCGCACTCACGAACGTTCGGATCGCCAAAGAAGGCAGCTATGAGGGCAACGGACACTGGTTGCTCACGAGCGTGACCGATACGAAGCTTGCGAACGTCGGCCCGGCAGGCACGAAGCCCGCCGATGCACTGAATCCCGTGTACCGCGCCGTGCAAACCTCGCTGCCGCAATACTCGCTGCGCTCGGAGCTCACGCCGCAAATCCTCTCGGTGCTGCTCGTGTCGCCCGATCGCATGTCGATCGTCAATCTCTTCAGCTATATCCGGCATTTGACCGAGAACCAGCAGGACACGCAGCGCTACGACATCGCGCT
>CBJMQH010000823.1:0-1520 GCA_966431825.1 uncultured Trinickia sp. | reverse complement strand
CACGTCATGAAAACCTACGACCAGCTTTACATCGGCGGCAAGTGGTTGAAGCCCGCGGGCAGCGGCACGATCGACGTAATCGATTCCGGCACCGAAGCCGTCATCGGCCGGATCCCTGAAGGCACAACCGCCGATGCCGAGGCCGCCGTCGAAGCCGCCCGCCTTGCCTTCGACAGCTGGGCCGCCACGCCGGCCGCGCAACGCGCCGAATACCTCCAGAAAATCGCTGCCAATCTCAAGGCGCGCACCGACGAACTCGCCGCCATCATCGCCGGCGAAGTCGGTATGCCCGTCAAGCTCTGCCGCGCCATCCAAGTCGGCAGCCCCGTCTATAACTGGAACGCCTACGCCAAGCTCGCACGCGAGTTCGAGTTCGAGGCACAAGTCGGCAACTCGCGCGTCGTGCGCGAACCCGTCGGTGTCGTTGCCGCGATCACCCCCTGGAACTACCCGCTCAATCAAATCACGTTGAAGGTCGCGGCAGCGCTGGCCGCCGGCTGCACCGTCGTGCTCAAACCCTCGGAAGTCGCGCCGCTCAACGCCTTCATTCTCGCCGAAGCCATCCACGAGGCCGGCCTGCCGGCCGGTGTCTTCAATCTCGTGAGCGGCTACGGTCCCGTCGTGGGCGAAATCATCGCCAGCCACCCGTTCGTCGACATGGTGTCGTTCACCGGTTCCACGCGTGCCGGCAAGCGCGTTTCCGAACTGGCCGCCGCGACCGTCAAACGCGTCGCGCTCGAACTGGGCGGCAAATCGGCCTCGGTCATTCTCGATGACGCCGACTTCCCGACAGCCGTCAAAGGCACCGTCGGCGCCTGCTATTTGAACTCCGGCCAGACCTGCTCGGCGCACACGCGTATGCTCGTGCCGGAGTCGCGCTACGAAGAAGCGCGCGACCTGGCAAAGGCGGCCGCCGAAGCTTATACCGTCGGCGATCCGCTCGGCGAAGGCACGAAGCTCGGCCCGCTCGCCTCCGCCGTGCAGCAGCAGCGCGTGCGCGACTACATCGAGCGTGGCATTGCCGAAGGTGCCGAACTCGTCACCGGCGGCGCATCGATGCCCAACGGATTCGAAAAAGGCTTCTACATCCGGCCCACGGTATTCGGTCGCGTGCATCCGAAAGCCACGATCGCTCAAGAGGAAATCTTCGGCCCGGTCCTCTCGATCATCACCTACAAGGACGAAGAGGAAGCCGTGCGCATCGCGAACGATTCGATCTATGGGCTCGGCGGTGCCGTCTGGGCCGGCAGCGACGAACGCGCCGTGCGTGTCGCACGCCGTATCCGCACCGGGCAGATCGACATCAACGGCGGCGCCTGGAACATGGAAGCCCCATTCGGCGGCTTCAAGCAATCGGGCTACGGGCGCGAGAACGGCGTCTACGGCCTGGAGGAATACCTCGAATACAATTCGCTGCAGTTCAAGACCGAGAAATATCCCACCTGCCGGTTCAGCTGCGGCCGGCCGTCGCAGCCGGCCGCTTCGATGCCCAACGCTTGACCCAGGGCAAGCCCCGGGCT
>CBJMQH010000822.1:0-1531 GCA_966431825.1 uncultured Trinickia sp. | reverse complement strand
CGCGCCGGGTGCGATCACGGCGATCGACACGCATTGGATCTGGCAGGAAGCCGACGCGCGGCTCCCGCGCGAGCCGCTTGCGATCGCCGGAGGACACGTGGCCGTACCCGAGCGCCCGGGGCTCGGGATCGAGATCGACCATGACGCAGTGATGGCGGCGCACGCGCTGTACAAGGCGTTGCCGGCCGGCTCGCGCGACGATGCGATGGCAATGCGCTACCTCGTGCCGGGGTGGACCTACGATCCGAAGCGGCCGAGCTATGGACGCGCCGTGCGTCCGCGTTGATGGCGGCGCGCATCGGCACACGAACGCAATAGGGACGACAAGCGAATGGAAGGCAAGGCAATGACGATGAACGAGGCAGGGGCCAGCGTCGGCGCGGGCGGCACGACGGGTACGCCGACGATCACGGCGATGCGCGTGGTACCGGTCGCCGGGCGCGACAGCATGCTGCTGAATCTGAGCGGTGCCCACGCGCCGTTCTTCACGCGCAATATCGTGATCGTGGAAGACAGCAGCGGTCATCGCGGGCTCGGCGAGGTACCGGGCGGCGAGCCGATCCGCCGCACGCTCGAAGAGGCCGGCGCACTCGTCATCGGTCAGCCGCTCGGACGTTGGCAGGATCTGCTGAACACGGTCAAGGCGCGTTTTGCCGATCGCGATGCCGGCGGCCGCGGCACGCAGACGTTCGATCTGCGCATCACCGTGCATGCGATCACGGCGATAGAGTCGGCGTTGCTTGACCTGCTCGGGCAGCATCTGGAGGTGCCCGTTGCCGCGTTGCTCGGCGAGGGACAGCAGCGCACGCACGTGCCGATGCTCGGCTATCTGTTCTATATCGGCGATCGTGCGCGCACTGCGCTCGACTATCGCAGCGAGGCCGATGCCGACGATGCCTGGTTCCAACTGCGCAACGAGCCCGCGCTGACACCCGAGGCTATCGTGCGGCTCGCCGTGGCCGCGCACGCGCGCTACGGTTTTCGCGACTTCAAGCTGAAAGGGGGGGTGCTGTCGGGCGACGAGGAAATTGCCGCGGTGACGGCGCTTTCGGAACGATTCCCCGACGCTCGGATCACGCTCGACCCGAACGGCGCATGGTCGCTTGCAGAGGCGATCCGGCTTTGCCGCGACCAGCATGACGTCCTCGCTTATGCGGAAGACCCCTGCGGCGCCGAGAACGGCTATTCGGGCCGTGAGGTGATGGCCGAGTTCCGCCGCGCCACCGGGCTGCCCACGGCGACCAATATGATCGCGACCGACTGGCGTCAGCTTGGCCACGCCGTGCAGCTCGGCTCGGTCGATATTCCGCTGGCCGATCCGCATTTCTGGACGCTGCGCGGTTCGGTACGCGTCGCTCAACTCTGTCACGAGTGGGGGCTCACCTGGGGTTCTCACTCGAACAACCACTTCGACATCTCGCTTGCCATGTTCACGCACGTGGCTGCGGCGGCACCCGGCCAGATCACGGCGATCGACACGCACTGGATCTGGCAGGATGGGCAGCGACTCACGCGCGAGCCGTTCCGGATC
>CBJMQH010000821.1:0-1536 GCA_966431825.1 uncultured Trinickia sp. | reverse complement strand
GATCGCGAAGACGGGCGAAATGGGCTATCCCTCCGTGCTGACCGCAAAAACGTGGGGCTTCTACGACGTGCTTTTTCGCGGCAACGCGTTCCGGTTCCAGCGCCCATACGGCAGCTACGTGATGGAGAACGTGCTGTTCAAAATTGCGTTCCCGGCGGAATTCCATGCCCAGACGGCTGCGGAGGCGGCGATGACGCTGCACGCGCAACTGCCGGCGATCGGCAAAACGGTGGACGACATCGCACATGTCACGATCCGCACGCATGAAGCCGCTATCCGCATCATCGACAAATCGGGGCCGCTCGCGAATCCGGCCGACCGCGACCACTGCATCCAGTACATGGTGGCAGTGCCGCTGATCTTCGGGCGTCTCACAGCCGCGGACTACGAGGACGCGGCAGCCGCCGACCCACGTATCGATGCGCTCCGCGCGAAAATCCACTGCGTGGAAGATCCGCAACTCACGGCCGACTACCATGATCCGGCCAAACGCTCGATCGCGAACGCGTTGACGGTGGCGTTCACGGATGGCACGACACTGCCCGAAGTGGCTGTCGAGTACCCGCTCGGCCATAAGCGGCGCCGGGCAGAAGGTATTCCGATGCTCGTCGAAAAGTTCAAGACGAATTTGGCGCGACGCTTCCCGCCGAAGCAGCAACAGGCGATACTCGACGTTTCGCTCGACCAGGCGCGGCTGGAAGCGCTGCCGGTCCACGAATACGTCGATCTGTATGTGATTTAGGAGAACTTCCGGAAGACTGGCGGTACCGAGGCTGACGAAGACACGCCAAGACCCGGACACGATCGACTCAAGGTTCCTGAAAACAAGTAGCGAAAGTTTGCAACGTCATTTCCTCGCCCCAAACCTAGGAAAAACCATGGCCCACAATCTTCACAACACGCTCAAGGAATTCGACAGCGGCTCAGGCAAAGGCAAGTTCTACTCGCTGCCGCAGCTCGGCCGGGCACTCAACGTCAAGATCGATCGCCTGCCGGTGTCGATCCGTATCGTGCTCGAATCGGTGCTGCGCAACTTCGACGGCAAGAAGATTTCGGAAGAGCACATCGCTCAGCTCGCGAACTGGAAGCCCACGGCGGCGCGTGTCGACGAAATCCCGTTCGTCGTGGCGCGTGTCGTGCTGCAGGATTTCACGGGCGTGCCGCTTCTGGCCGATATCGCGGCCATGCGGGGCGTGGCCAAACGTGAAGGGAAGAACCCGAAGCTGATCGAGCCGCTCGTGCCCGTCGACCTCGTTGTCGACCACTCGGTTCAAATCGACTATTTCCGTCAGAAGGATGCGCTCGACCTGAACATGAAGCTGGAGTTCCAGCGCAACAACGAGCGCTACCAGTTCATGAAGTGGGGCATGCAGGCGTTCGACACGTTCAAGGTCGTGCCGCCGGGCGTCGGTATCGTGCACCAGGTGAACCTCGAGTACCTTGCACGCGGCGTGCACAAGAAGGCCGAAGGCAGCGACACCGTCTACTACCCCGATACACTAGTGGGCACGGACAGCCACACGACCATGATCAACG
>CBJMQH010000820.1:0-1538 GCA_966431825.1 uncultured Trinickia sp. | reverse complement strand
ACTGCGTCTATATACATATAGAGGGAGAACCCCCCGTCTATCCGGTGGCCGATGAAGACCTGTCCCGCGATAATGCGGAAAAAACTTCCGCCGTCCACTTCCTCCGTTTCGAATTGACCGATTCAATGTGTCGTGCGCTCAAGCAAGGAGCGTGCCTGCTAATGGGATGTGATCACAAAGCATATACAATCTCAGAGCAGCAGGTCTCGGCAGCCATATCCGGCGCGCTTGCTCGGGATCTGCGCTGAGTTAGGCGGGGCGGAGCGCATAGTCGTCGCGTAGAGCCAGCGTGACATTGCGCAACCGGTACAAATTGCCTGGGCGTGATCGAGGCGGGACTGGAACCGTCTCCATCGGACAATGACACGTTTTGCAACACCTTCAGGATTTGCCAATCGGCGAAAATATTCTAAGATAAACCGCTTTCACGAATCCGGTTGAGCAAGCATACTTGCGTGCGGCATCTTTGACCGCCTCGGATGTGTCGATTATGTGTCGCCGGTAATTTTTTGATTCGCGGCGACGATGGTATGCTTTCTGCACGCATTTTCCCAGCACGAGCGAGACCGTCCTTTGTGCTTCACCTGAGGGCAAAGCTGCACAGCCCCTGTGCGGTTTTGATCGCTGTAGTCAATACAAAAACGAATTTGTGCAACCTGGCGGCTGTTGCGGATGGACCATCGTGACAGCCGAGTGTCGCAGCCCGGCCAGGCTGCGGGGAGAAAAACATGTCTTTTGAAGAGTTGACCGACGACGAGTGGGCACGCATTGCCGCGCTGGTGGCCGACGAGCCCGTGCATCCGCATCGACGTGGCAGGCCGCGCGCCGAAACCCGCGTTGTTACCAATGCGGTGCTGTGGATCCTGACAACTGGCGAGCGCTGGTCGAAGCTGCCCGCGCGCTACCCCTCCGGGCCGACCTGCCGGCGCCGTTTTGACGAGTGGTTGGCCGACGGCACGCTGATGAACTTGGTCAGAGTGCTCTCCGAGACGGGGCGCGTGTTCGCTTACGTGCCACAACCTCAGCCTCAGGCGGTCGCGCCGGCCGTCGAAAAGCCGGTGGAGGACGAGCCGGCGGAATCGCCGCGCCTACGCGGCGTCTTTTGGACCAACCCCGAGTCATGGCAGGGCTCGAACGCTTGTGTCAGTACCCATCGCACCGAAGCGCCGGTCGCTTCGTCACGTCAATGGTCCGTGCCCGGTTCTACGCTGCGCGGCATCGGCGATCGTCCCCGCGATCAGCCGGCCGTGGTGTCCAAGACCGTCGAGAAGTTGAGTGACGAGTACTGCGGTTACACGATCCAGGCCGCGGCACAACTCGTCGGCAAGGACGCTTGCGTCAGCTATCGGGCGTCGGCGGAAATCATGAAGGACGGCCGGCGTGTCGAGCGCTCCGGCCTGATCGGTCCTCGCTTCGAGGATCGCGAAAGTGCCGAGCGCTACGCACAAGCGTGGGCGCGCGATTGGATCGGCCGCCATGCAGCTGCGGCCGCCAACGCAACGATGCCGCAACCGGGTGCCACGGGCGCCGCGAACGCG
>CBJMQH010000819.1:0-1543 GCA_966431825.1 uncultured Trinickia sp. | reverse complement strand
CCGATTGGAGCGAGGCGCCGGATCCCCCGGCGCCCGGCGTACACTACGGCTGAGATACGATCACCGCACCCGCCTCACCCCGTGCGTAAAGGTCACCAACGTAAAAAGACTTCGCAGTGCCCATTTGTATTTCTCCCCGAAAAACGGCAGCGCTCGCAGGCCGCCACCCGTTCGTTGTGGGCGTGCTCGCCACGCTTCTGGCGCTGGGCGTGTTGTCGATCAGCCTTCTCACGCTGCTCGCAGCACGTGAAACGGCGCTGCGGCATGCCGACGAAAACTCGAGAAACGTCGTAGCTGTTCTCGTGAGCAACATCGCGCGAACTGTCGAAACGTCTGACCAATCTCTGCTTGCACTGATGTCGGAGTTGAACAAGCCCGCGGTCCTGCAGATGGACACCGACGTGCGGCACGAGTTGCTGTTCAACCAGACCGCGGCAGCGCGGCATCTGACGGGCATGGGGATCACGAATGCGGACGGTTTGCTGATCGATGGCTGTTGTTCCGCGACCCACCATTGGGACTTTAGCGACCGCGACTATTACCTTGTCCATCGGCAGGCGGCGAATGTCGGCCTGTATGTGTCAAAGCCGTACCACGCGCGATCGCGCAACGGTGTGGAGGCGATGGCGCTCAGCAGGCGGATCAACGGCGCCGACGGATCGTTCCAAGGCGTGGCGATGGTGGCGATCGATCTCGAGTATTTCCGCCAACTGTTGGCAGGGCTCGACGTGGGCCCCCACGGGATTACCGCAATCGTGCGGATGGACGGCAGCCTGATGGCGAGAAACCCGCCGATGGATCCCGCGAGGGCGCCGTACATTCACCGCTCCCCTGCGTTTCCGAGGATGGTCAACCGTGATTCGGGCTCCTACGCAGCCCATTCGGCGAGCGACGGCGTGCTGCGTTTGTACACGTTCCGGCGAGTGCCCGGCACGCCGCTCATTGCCGTCGTGGCGCCGGCACAGGATGACGTGCTGGCGCCGTGGAAAAGGCTGTCGTGGGTGGTCGGGCTGTCGGCATCGGCCATCAGCATCGCGTTTTGCGCCGTTCTCTGGGCGCTCGCTTTCGCGTTGCGCGACCGGGTCCAAGCCGAACATCGGTTGCGCGAACTGACGCAGACCGATCCGCTGACCGGACTCAAGAACCGCCGGGCGCTCGACGACACGCTCGAAAACGAGTGGGAAAGACTTCAGCGCAACAACAGCAGCCTGTCGGTGCTGTTCGTCGATGCCGATCACTTCAAGCAGTACAACGACAGCCATGGCCACGCGCAGGGAGACGTGGCACTGACGCATATCGCCGCCTGCGTCGGCAAGCACGCACGTCGTCGCGGCGATCTGGCCGCGCGATACGGCGGGGAGGAGTTCATCGTGGTGTTGCCGGACACCGACGAGGCGGGCGCCTCGGAGGTGGCGGAAGCGATCCGTGCCGAGGTCGAGGATGCGTGGCGAGGTGAGGCTGGCGGCCGGAGCGACGCGCTGACCGTCAGCGTCGGCTGTGCGACGGGACGGCGCGCGACGCACGCTTCGCTGCTCGAGCTGAC
>CBJMQH010000818.1:0-1545 GCA_966431825.1 uncultured Trinickia sp. | reverse complement strand
TTCGCCACTACCCCCTCAAGATAGCGTGTCTACCAATTTCACCACGTCGGCACTGTCTGCAATCCGGGACACAACCCCTAACAAGTGGTTGCTGCTCGTTACAACCCGCGAATCGCTTCAAGACTTAAATTCTAACGCGTCTCTCAGAATTGTTCAACGCACAAACACACTTTTTTTCGAAAATTTATTACTTCGGCACCGTCGACCCGGCAGACGAGGCTGCGCCGGGCACAGCAGCGCCGCTTGCAACCAGCGGGGCAGACGCAGCCAGGCTTACGGAGGCGCTCACCGCGGGCGCCGCACCGAGTACGCCGGCCGACGGCTTCGACTTGTAGGAGCCCAGGTAGGTCAGCGTCAGCGTGGCAGCGAAAAACACGGCGGCGAGGACCCCCGTCGTGCGCGACAGGAAGTTCGCCGAACCGGTCGCACCGAACAGACTGCCCGACGCGCCGCTACCGAATGCCGCGCCCATATCGGCACCCTTGCCGTGCTGCAACAGCACGAGGCCGATGATGCCGAGCGCCGACAGCAGCTGCACGACGATGATCAATGTTTTCAAAACCAGCATCACACTCACCCGAATAAAGTTGCTTTGCGTGCCGCCCCGCCTGGGGCAGGACACGCGCGCCGCGCGAAAAACGCGGCGCCTTTGTTTATCGTGCGGCCCGCACAGCCGCGTCAGCGGCTGCACAGATCGCGAGAAAATCCTGCGCCTTGAGCGATGCACCACCGATCAGGCCGCCATCGATATCCGGCTGGCCAAACAGCGCCTGCGCATTCTCAGGCTTCACACTGCCACCGTAGAGCAACGGCAGTGCCGCCAGCGACGCGTGCTTCGCCACGACGCGCGCCCGCAGGAAAGCATGCACTTCCTGCGCTTGCTCGGTCGTTGCGCTGCGGCCGGTGCCGATCGCCCACACTGGCTCGTAAGCAATCACGAGTCGGGCGGCCTCGTCGGCCGACAGCGACTCGAGCACGGCATCGAGCTGCGCACCGACTACGGCTTCGGTCGCACCCCGCTCGCGCTCTTCGAGCGTTTCACCCACGCAGACGATCGGTGTCAAGCCTGCTTCGAGCGCGCGACGTGTTTTCGCCGCAACGAGCGCCGACGACTCTGCGTGGTAGGTGCGCCGCTCGGAGTGCCCGACGATCGCGAGCGTTGCCCCGAAGTCCGTCGCCATTTCCGCCGCGACTTCCCCCGTATAGGCACCCTGCGCATGCGCCGAGATGTCCTGCACGCCCCAAGCGAGAGCGCCGCCGCCCAGAACGGCTTGCGCCTGCGCGAGGTAGGGTGCCGGCACGCAAACGCCCACACGGACCGTGTCGCCCAGCGCGCCCGCACCTTGCGAGACCTCGCCCAGCAGCGCCTGGTTCGTGGAAAGACGCCCGTGCATCTTCCAGTTGCCGACCACCCACTTCGCTCGTTGTTTCGACATGTCTCGCCTTATGCTGTGCTTCATGCTTGAGCCTGCGGGCAAACGCCGCACGGGCGCCTGCGGCCTCCGGCACCCGCGCTCAAACGAAAAAGCGTGGACCACGCACCGC
>CBJMQH010000817.1:0-1556 GCA_966431825.1 uncultured Trinickia sp. | reverse complement strand
TTTGTGCGGCGACTGGATGGTGACGGTACCGCTTTACGAGCTGCTCGTCTCGTCGGTGACCGGTGTCGCGGTGCATGCGCCGGGAGGCGCGATCGCGCGGCTCGGCCCGTCGGCGTTGCGCGAGGTCGGCTATGCGGAGCATGAAAGTGTCCTGCCGCAGCCTCCGCATGCGCACCCGGCTTATGGGCTCATGCAGGAGTACTTCGCTTTTCCGCGCAAATTCCACTTCTTCGACCTGACATTGCCGGCCGGCGCGTGCGGCACCGGGAGGACCTGCGACATCGTTCTGCAGCTCGAACGCATGCCGCGCGGGCTTGGCATGGTCGATGCACGTTGCTTTCGGCTCGGGTGCGTGCCGATCGTCAATCTCTTCGGGCAAACCACCGAGCCCATTGTGGTAGACCGGCGCAACTACGAGTATCTGCTCGTTGCCGACCAGAAGCGTCATGCGATCAACGAGATCCACTCGATCATATCGGTCGTCGTCTCCGACCCGGTAACCGACCGGGCAACGCGTGTGCCTTGCTTCACGGCCGCCGATCGATTCGAGCGTGCCGAGGCGGGCGGCGCCGCGATGTACTGGGCGGCGCGTCGCGAGCACAGTTTGCGCGCCGGTGCGCCCGGTGTCGACACCTGGATCAGCTTTATCGAGGGCGATGCCCATAGCCGATCCGACATGCCGGTCGCCTATGTCGATGCCCTTTGTACCAACAGGCGGCTCGCGGAGCAGGTGCCGGTGGGCGCGCGCATGTTCGTCGAACGCGTTTCGCAGAACGTGCGCGTGCGCTGCCTCTATGAACCGACGGCTCAACGCGACCCGCCGCTTGGCAGCGATACGCTCTGGCGCCTTGTGTCGCTGCTGACGCGCAATTACCACTCGCTCGTCAGCGGCGCGACAGGCAAACGCGAGCTGCAGGAGATGCTGCGCCTCTTTGCGGGCGAGGGCACGCGCGACCAGGAGCAGATCCGCGGTATTGCCAGCGTCGAGGCGCGCAACGTGGCGGCGCACGTGGGCAGGCAGGCGTGGCGCGGCTTCTGCAGCGGCACGGAGGTTGGCATCGAGTTCGACACCGAGGCGTTCGTCGGCGGTTCGCCGTTGCTGATGGGCGCAGTACTCGCACGGTTCTTCGCGATGTACACGTCGGTCAATTCATTTGTACGGCTTGTAGTACGCCGGGGAGACGAGACATGGAAGCGATGGGAGCCGATGACCGGTTGCCAGCAGCTGCTTTGATCGGCCGGCTCCTCGCGCGGCCTCAGGGCTTCGACCTGTTTCAGGCCATCCATCTGCTCGAGTGCGCGCAGCCGTGGGCGACCGGGCTCGGCCGCGGCGACGGTTCGAACGAAGCCGTGCGCCTGCGCGGCTTCGTCTCGCTCGCCTTCCAGGCAAGCGATATTCAAGCGGTGGAGCGCCACCGGCTGCGCGATGCGCTCGGTGCGCCGTCGGGAAGCGGCGTCGAGGACGAGCACGAGTACGAGCCGCACTCGGCGGCGGCATGCGAAGAAGACCCGACGGCCCCGTCGACCTATACGTTGAGTACGCCGGTGATGACGCT
>CBJMQH010000816.1:0-1566 GCA_966431825.1 uncultured Trinickia sp. | reverse complement strand
TTGCGCTTACATCGATCCTTTCGTTTGCGCTTCATGTCGATGCGCATTCAGAGGGGCGCGTCCATGCGGTCGCGCACGAGTCCGTTCGGTCAGCCACCGTTCGCCCGATCGGCAAGCAATCGCCCTCATCCGCCAATCCGCAGCCGGGCACCATCGTCGACATCGCTTCGAACGAGCCATCCACCGTCGATGGGGGCGAGTTGCAGATGCCTCCGGACGCCGCCCCTTTCCCACCCGCGCCGCCGCATGGAAACGAGCTGGCTGCCGCATCGGCGTTGGTCGTTTCGGCCAATGCAATCGTGCTGCTGGTCGTCACGTTGCTGATCATCTATACGGTGCGGCACTACGTATTCAGCCTGAATCGTCTCTTCACCCGGCAAAGCGCCATTTACCGCCCGATCGTCAACGGGCCCTGGCCGATGTTGACAGTCTTCGTGGCAGCCCATAACGAAGAGTCCGTTATCGTCGATTGCCTGGAAGCGCTGCTCAAGACCACCTATCCGCGCGATCGGCTGATGATCGTTCCCGTCAACGATCGCTCGACCGACGGCACGCGCGCATTGATCGACGAAGTGCAGGCGCGCGCGCCGGACATGATTCAACCGTTTCATCGCGTCGACGGGAAGGCGGGCAAGGCTGCCGCGTTGAAAGATGCGCTTCGGTTCATGACAGGCGACATCCTCATCGTATTCGATGCCGATTATCTGCCAAGACCTGGCCTTTTGAAGGAACTGGTCGCCCCGTTCTTCGATCCGGAGGTCGGGGCGGTCATGGGCCGCGTTGTCCCCCACAACGCGGATCGCAATCTGTTGACCCGGCTCCTGGACCTCGAGCGCGCCGGGGGATATCAGGTCAATCAGCAGGCGCGAATGAATCTCGAGCTCGTGCCGCAATACGGCGGAACCGTCGGAGGGCTGCGCAAGCGCGCGCTGGACGAAGTGGGCGGATGGCGCGACGACACGCTGGCCGAAGATACCGACATGACGTACCGGCTGTTGCTGGCCGGATGGCAAACGGTGTATCTGAATCATGCCGAGTGCTATGAGGAGGTGCCCGAACGATGGGATGTACGCGCCCGGCAACTGAAACGCTGGGCGAAAGGACATAACCAAACCATGTTCCGCTGCCTGGTCCCATTGCTCCGGAACCCTACTGTGCCCGTCTTGCGCCGCATCGACGGCGCGTTGCTATTGGGTGTCTACGCGATGCCCGCCCTGCTGCTGGCGGGCTGGATCGCCGCGATCGTCGTCTATCTCGCTGGCGTGCAACAGATACTGTTCGCCTCGTCGCTGGTCTGGCTGCTTGCGCTGTTCACGTTCAACACGTTCGGAAACTTCGGCGTCTTCTTCGAAATCGTCGTGGCCACGCGTCTCGACGGACATTCGACACGCCTCAGATTGATGCCGCTCAATGTCGTCGGATTCGGCGTGACCATTGCAAGTGTCCTTTCGGCTCTGTCGGGGCTCGCGCTCGATTCGCTGTTCAAGCGCGAACTGCGATGGGACAAGACCGAGCGCTTTCGCAAACCATCCAAAGCGAGGTGAGCGATGAGCGCGATTCTGTTTG
>CBJMQH010000815.1:0-1593 GCA_966431825.1 uncultured Trinickia sp. | reverse complement strand
CACGCTCGGCAACCAGACGAGCGAGACCATCGGCGTGATCGAGGCAAAGGGGGCCGAAGGGGCACGCGTTCCGGGCGCGCCGGGCACGCGCATCGATTCGCGCGGTTATGCGGTCATTCCAAATTTGCAGGCCTATGAGCTCCATACCGTCGACGTGGACCCGAAGGGGCTGCGTCTCGACGTCGATATGAAGTCGACGAGCGTACAAGTGGCACCGCGGGCCAACGCGGTCGTTGCGATTCGCTTTCGCACATCGGAAGGGCGCGCGGCTTTCATCGATGCGACGCGGCCCGACGGGCTGCCGTTGCCTTTCGCCGCGAGCGTGGTCGATGAAGGCGGGCGCGAGGTCGGCGTGGTCGGGCAGGCCGGGCGCATTCTCGCTCGCGGCATCGCGGATAGCGGCGCGCTGACGGTGAAGTGGGGCGACGGTGCGGACTCGTTTTGCACGCTTCGTTATCAGCTTGCCGTGAAGACATCCGCAAGCCCCGTGTATCCGCACGCCGAGGCTGTCTGCACGGCGCCGATCAACCGTCCGCCCGACGTAAAGGAGGGGAAATGAGAAAGCATGAACCGCGCAGTGTGGCGTCACGAAGCTGGATTGCGGCACTGACGATCCTTCTTTGTACGCTTGCCTTGCCACATGCAGCACTTGCGCAATCGTGCACGGTGACGAGCACGCCGCAAGTCGTGCAGTTCGGAAACGTAACGCCAGCTCCATCGCTGCAGTTGGGCTCCGCGATCCCTCCTGCCGTGCAGTCGACGTTTACCGTCAACTGCCCGAGCCGAGCATTCACGATGCGATATATATCGGGCGCGAACCTCTCGGCCGTGACCAACGTGTGGCAGACCAATGTCCCGGGGGTCGGTGTGCGGGCAATTCTGACCAGCTACAACGGCGTGGCAAGGAACAAGATCTTGTCGAACCTTGCTTCTGGGCAGGACGGGGAACTCGAGCCCGGTGGCGTGCCCGCGGTCCAGTTTCAACTAGAGGTCAGCTATCAGCTGTACAAGACGGACAACACCATCTCTCCCGGGGCCGTGCAGATGCCGGACATTCTCGGCATCTTTAGTCGCACTAACCAGCTTGTTTCGGGGCCGCCCGGGTATGTATCGATCGACGGCACGACTATCTCGAGCTCGACGTGCTCGGTCGTCCGGCCCAACGTCGCCGTCGCGTTGCCGCAGGTCTCGACGTCGTCGCTCGGCGGCGCAGGCACAACCGCGGGGACGACGCCGTTTCAGATCGATCTGAACTGTATGCCTTCCACGAGTGTGTCTATCCGGTTTACCGATGCCAGCGCACCGGGCAATCAGTCGCAGATCCTGACGTTAGCGCCGAGCTCGACGGCGACCGGCGTTGGCTTGCAGATCCTGCTTCGCAACAACCAGCCGGTGACGTTCGGAACGACGTATCCTGTTGGCGCGGCCGGTGCGGGCGGCGGTCCGTTTCCGATCAATCTGTTTTCGCGCTATTACGCTACAGGTGCTGTGACATCGGGGCGGGTCGACGGCATCGCCGAGTTCTGGTTGACTTACAACTGAGTGCCAACGATCTGCGCCGCAAGCGCATTGCTCTCGCTCACCAATCTTGTC
>CBJMQH010000814.1:0-1615 GCA_966431825.1 uncultured Trinickia sp. | reverse complement strand
GCCCGCGTCAGGGCGACCCGCGTAAAGGCGGCCCGCGCCGCGCGGGACGCAGCACCGGGGCGGCGCAGCGTTCAGGCGCGGCGTTCGAGCACGGCGGCGAAGAAGCCGTCGGTTGCATGCCGGTGCGGCCACAGCGTCAGGTAGTCGCCCATTTCGAGCTCGATACGCTGCTCGGCCAACACTTTGCCGGCCGGGACGAGCGCGAACTCGGGGTGCTCGGCCAGGAACTGCGCGACGATCGCTTCGTTCTCGGCCTCGAGCACGCTGCAAGTCGCATAGACCAGACGACCGCCCGGTTTGACGAGCCGCGCCGCGCTCGCGAGGATCGAGGCTTGTTTGGGCGTCAGTTCCGCCACCGACGCGGCGGTTTGCCGCCATTTCAGATCGGGGTTGCGGCGCAGGGTGCCGAGGCCGCTGCACGGCGCATCGACGAGCACCCGGTCGATCTTGCCTGCCAGGCGCTTGATCTTGACGTCGTGCTCGCTGTCGATCAGCACCGGATGCACATTCGACAGGCCGCTGCGCGCAAGCCGCGGCTTGAGCTTGGCGAGCCGGCGTTCGGACACGTCGAGCGCGTAGACGCGCCCCGTCGAACGCATCGCGGCGCCGAGGGCGAGCGTCTTGCCGCCCGCGCCCGCGCAAAAATCGACGATCATCTCGCCGCGCCGCGGTGCCACGAGCGAGCACAGCAGTTGGCTGCCCTCGTCCTGCACCTCGACCCAACCTTCCTCGAACGGCTTGAACTTCGTGAGTGCGGGCTTGCCGGCGACGCGCACGCCGAACGGCGCAAACGGCGTTGCACCGGCCTCGATGCCGGCCTCCTTCAGCGCGTCGATCAGTTGATCGCGGGTCGCCTTGATCGGGTTCGCGCGCAGATCGAGCGGTGCCGGGTAGTTGAGCGCCGCAGCAAGCTGCGCCAGCTCGTCGGCCGGGAAGCGCGGCGTGAGCGCCTCGACGATCCAGTCCGGCAGATTCGTCCGAACGCGCAGCGGCAAGCTCGCCGGATCGATCTTCGACACGTGTTCGAGCCACGCGGCTTCGGGCTCCGAAACGAACGGCAGCAGTGCCGTGCGCCCCATCGTCTGCATGAGGCCGAGGAGCGCGAGGCGGCGCGTGGGGCTGCCGGTGCCGCTTTCGGCGAGGTGAGCGAACTCCATGCGCCGACGCAGAACGGCGAACACGGCTTCGGCGATGATGCCGCGCTCGCTGTGTCCGAGCTTCGGATGCGCGCGGAAAAAGCGGCTCGTCGTGGCGTCGGCGGGCCCCGTGAACTTCAGGATTTCGGCGAGCAGCGTTTCCGTCTGACCGATCAAGAACCCGTGCAGGCCCGACTCGCGCCGGGCTGCGGAGCGCGCCCCGCCTCCGGTGCGGCCACCCGCCTGGCGGCCGCCGGCCGCGTGCCCTGCGTTGCGTGAACGGGCGTTGCGTTGATTGTCCTTTTTCATGCGCGTTCCTTTCGTTCGTCGGCGAAGTACCACTGCGGCTCGGGCGGCGTCAGCACGACGCGCATGCCTTCGAGCGCCAGGCGCCCCTCGGCGAACCAGCGCACGGCGCGCGGGTAGATAACGTGTTCGGTGGCCAGCACGCGTGCGGCAAGCGCTGCGGCGTCATCGCC
>CBJMQH010000813.1:0-1618 GCA_966431825.1 uncultured Trinickia sp. | reverse complement strand
TTTGCGATTCGACGCGGTTGATTTCCGTCAGACGCGTCGTGACTTCCGTTTGCAGATTCGCTTGAGCAGCCGTGCCGAGCGAGCCGTCGCCCGATTCGACCGCCAACTGGCGGATACGTTGCAGGTTGGCGACGGTTGCCGAGATGGCGCCCGACGCGGTTTGCACCATCGAGATACCGTTGTTCGCATTCATCACGCCTTGGTTAAGGGCGTTGATCGATGCGGTTTGCGTCGTTGCGATGGCGAGGCCGGCTGCATCGTCGGCGGCGGTGTTCACGCGCTTGCCCGACGAGAGACGGTTGATGGCCTGGCTCAGTGCGTTTTGCGAGCCGGACAGGTTCGACTGCGTCGTGAGCGACAGGATATTGGTGTTGATGTTCAGCATTGCATTCCTCGATTACGGAAACGTCCAGGGACTGGCCGGATATGGGGCGAGCGAATCATGAAACTATGAATAATGCTGCCCGCATGTCCTGGTTGTCGGTGCATGCGGAAAACAACTTTAGGAGTTCGTATCAATTTAAATTCAGGGTCGGACGAGAGGGCCTGCAATCTGCCGCGGCGCGGGTTTTCGACGCCCGTGCGAGAGCGTCTGTGCGCACTTTGCCGATATGGGGGGGGAAACGTGAACTATGCTTTGCGTTGCGACTGCAATTCGCATAAAAGGGGCGGGAATGAAAAGGCGTGCGATTGAAGGGTTGAATCAAACGGTGGCGCCGCTCGCATTTGGCGGCAACGTGTTCGGTTGGACGGCCGATGAAGCGACGTCGATGTCGCTCCTCGATGCGTTCGTTGACGCCGGGCTCGCGCTGGTCGACACGGCCGACGTCTATTCGGCGTGGGCCCCGGGGCACGTGGGCGGCGAATCCGAAACGATGATCGGCAAATGGCTCGCGCGAGGTGGCCGCCGCGAGAAAATCGTCCTCGCCACGAAGGTCGGCAAGCATCCCGCGCTGCGAGGCCTCGGTGCAGATACGATCCGCTTGGCCGTGGACGCGTCGCTCGCCCGGCTTCGCACCGACTACATCGACATTTGCTTCTCGCACTACGACGACCCCGATACGCCGCTCGCCGAGACGCTCGGCGCGTATCAAGCGCTCATCGAGGCGGGGAAGATCCGGGTGATCGGCGCATCGAACTACTCGGGCGAGCGCACGCGTGAGGCCCTTGAGCTCGCCCGGCAGCACGGGTTACCGAAGTACCGGGTGCTGCAGCCCGAATACAATCTTTACGAGCGCGCCGGCTACGAACACGAGATCGAGCCCGTTGCCCTCGAACACGGTCTGGCGGTCATGCCGTATTACGGTCTGGCAAGCGGCTTTTTGTCCGGCAAATATCGGACGCGGGCCGATCTCGCCGGTCGCGTGCGCGGCGCTCGCGTGGAGCGGTACATGAACGCGAAGGGGATGGGTATCCTCGCTGCCCTCGACGAGGTGGCGGCGCGCCATCATGCGGCGCTCGCCACGGTGGCGCTCGCCTGGCTCATGACGCGGCCGAGCATCACGGCGCCGATCGCGAGCGCGACGTCGGTGCCGCAACTGGAGGAACTGGTCGCGGCAGTCCATTTGCAGCTGACGGCCGACGACATCTTCCTGCTCGACAAGGCCAGCTCGCCTGC
>CBJMQH010000812.1:0-1620 GCA_966431825.1 uncultured Trinickia sp. | reverse complement strand
CTCGTCGGGAACGTCTTCGGCGCGGCGAAGCGCTCTGACCTTGTGCTGCCCGCCCGCGGCGAGCGCGGCGGCAAGAGCTGCAATCGCCTCCGGGTCTCGCGCGCCCATGCAAGGATAGATCATCACTGTCGAGACGCAGCGAGCGGCGTAATCATCGTCGCCGCGGCGCTCGATTGTGAATACGACACCGTGTGTGATTGGAGCTTCCGAGCTTACGGTCTCGGCGGTCAACGGCAGGATGAGACGTCCTCCAAGCGTCAGCGCGTCGAGCCAGCCTGGCTCGAGCGTAGGCACCGAATCGACGAGAAGTCCCGTGTAGGGGTGATACGGCGGCGCAGTCAGCGCATCGCGCTGGCCCGCTTCGACACATTGCCCGCTGTACAGAACGAGAACGTCGTCACAAAGCGCGCGCACGGTTGAAATGTCGTGGCTGATGAACATGTACGACACACCCAGTTCGCGCCTGAGTTCGGCCAGCAATTCGAGAATGGCCGCACCGACCACCGTGTCCAGCGCCGAGGTCACTTCGTCGCAAAGAATGAGCGCGGGTTCGGCCGCGAGCGCACGCGCCAGGTTCACGCGCTGCTTCTGGCCGCCCGACAGTCCGCCCGGTTGGCGGTAGGCGATCGACGCCGGCAGCTTCACGAGATCGAGCAGCTCGAACATGCGCTTGCTCGCAGCCGCACCGCGCAAGCCGTGATAGAAGCGCATGGGCCGCGCGAGAATGTCGGCGATCGTGTGGCTCGGGTTGAGGGCCGTATCGGCATTCTGGAAGACGATCTGAATGCGACGATATTGGTCGAGCGTCCGCGCCGACAAGGCGGCCGGCAGCGGTACGCCATCGAGCAGCACATTGCCCCGCGCGCGCGGGACGAGCCCAGCCACGACGCGCGCCAACGTCGTCTTGCCGGAGCCGGACTCGCCGATGACGCCGAGCGCGCTTGCGCGCGCGATGCGCAGACTCACATCTTCCAGCACGCGTACTGCCGGCAGACCGTTCGCGTCGAGACGCCCGTATCCCGCGCTCAGATTGCGAATTTCGAGCAAGGGAACGTCGGGCGCCACACCGCTTGCCGACCTGCCCGGCTCGCTCTGCGGATGCCGGCGCGCTGCAACGAGCGCGCGCGTGTAGTCGTCGGCCGGGGCTTCGAGCACCTGACGCGTCGCACCGTTCTCGCGCACCGCGCCGCCGTTCAGGACAACGATGCGATCGGCCATTTGCGCGACGACCGCGAGATCGTGCGAAACATAGACGGCAGTCGTGCCGCGTTCGCGGACGACCTTGCGGAATGCCGCGAGCACTTCGATCTGCGTCGTGACGTCGAGCGCTGTCGTGGGCTCGTCGAACACGACGACGGCGGGATCGGTGATGAGCGCCATCGCGGCCATGAGCCGCTGCAACTGGCCGCCCGACACCTGATGAGGATAGCGCGCGCCGATCGTCTCCGGCTTCGGCAGGGCAAGCGCGCGAAACAGCTCGACGGCCTTCTCGCGCGCCGCGGCGGCTGACATGAGCCCATGCAGCAGTGCAGGCTCGATCACCTGGTCCATGATCGTGCGGGCCGGATTGAAGCCGGCCGATGCGCTCTGGGCCACATAGGCAACGGTACGGGCACGCAG
>CBJMQH010000811.1:0-1626 GCA_966431825.1 uncultured Trinickia sp. | reverse complement strand
GACGACACGCTGACCGGCAACAACGGCGTCAACGTGCTCTCGGGCGGCGACGGCAACGACACGCTCGATCCGGGGCGCGGCGCCGGCGACGACCTGGTCGGCGGGGCCGGCGTCGACACGGTCACGTACGCCGCGCGCACGCTGCCGGGCAACGCGATACGTGCGGATTGACCTGAAAGATTGACGACGCGCAGATACGTGGCATCGGCCGGCGGCTGCGGGCCGTACAGACTCGCCACGTCATCCGCCGCTGCCTGCGCGGCACCGGATCCGACCGCTGCGCAGAGCGCGAGCACGCCCGCGCAGCAGGCGGCAAGGCTCGGTTTCGATTGCTTCATCTTGCGTTGATTCATCGTTGCTTCGTGGTACGAAATAGGTGGGCCGCCTGGGCAAACCCCACCCGTGTCAATAGGAAAACACCGTATCGAAAAACACGCCGCGCGCGCGATCGTCGCCCGCCAGACGCAGCCGGTATTGCAGCGAGAGATCGATGTAGGAGCGCGGCGCATCATATTTGCTTTCACGGAAGACGTAGCGCGTCGAGAAGCCCACCCCAGCCCCGATCGGCACGCTGCGGTCGATGCTCGAGTCGTAGTCGGCGCCGATCACGGCATAGGGGAACACGGTCCAATTCGGGCTCACCCGGTCGATCCGGTACGTCCGCCCCGCCTCGAGGCTCGCCGTCGCGTAGGTCGACGCGTGACTGATGAAGTGCCCCGCCTCGGCGTACGCCTGAACCGTCCACCACGACGGCACGTCGATGCGCCGCTCCGTCCCGATACCGCCCGAGTAGCCGATGCGCGCGAGCCAATCGCCCTGCGCCTGCGAGCCGATCGGCACGATCCGCTCGAACGCGACGATCGCATCGAGGTCGGCGAATGGCTTCGCGCGCGCACCGAACGCGGCGGCCAGCGTGCTTGCGCCGCTTGCATCGCCGCCCTTCACGCCGAAGCTCTCGTCGCCGCGCGCATAGACTTCGAAGAGCCGGTCGCCCAGGCTCCCGAACGGCCGCCAATAGGCTTCGAGACCTGCTTGCCAGTTGTTCGTGATCGTCGGCGACGGCGTGGTCGTGAAGCCCGACTGCATACCGGCGCCGCGATAGCCGAGCGACGCTTCGAAGCCCCATTTGCGCGTCGCTTCGGCATGCGCTTCGCGCAAATCCTCGCGTTGCTGACGTACGGCCGGCGTGGCGGTCTTCGCGTTGCCGGTCGCATCGATCGCGCGCTCGAAATAGCGGGCCGCGTCGGTGTCGCTGTTTGCCGCGAGACCGGCATAGCCTGCATCGGCAAGCTCGTCGGCCGACAGCTTGCCGCTGGCCGCCGCGCGTCGGAAGTCGCGCACGGCGCGCTTGTCGTCGCCCGCCCGCAATGCGACGTAGGCGGCCGAAATCGGCGTCAGCGCATCGAGCAATCCGTCGCGGACCATCGCGCGCGCTTCGTTGCCCGCGGCTTTCGTCTCGCCGGCGTCGTCGAGCGCATCGATCAGTTCCAGACGATGCAGTGCACTCGTCGGCGCGGCAGCCACCGCCTCGCGTGCAAACCGCGCGGCGCCCTTCTTGTCGCCGCGCTCGGCAGCCTGCTCGGGAGAGCGCGCTTCCACGAAACCCCGATCGGCCGGCGACAGAAC
>CBJMQH010000810.1:0-1626 GCA_966431825.1 uncultured Trinickia sp. | reverse complement strand
CTGCTGGCGAACGGCGCGGCGCGCGCGCCGCGTTTCGCGCAGGGGCTCGATGCGCTGCGCGCGCACCCGCTCGTCGGCGACGCACGCCACCGCGGCCTGCTCGGCGCGCTCGAACTCGTGTCCGACAAGGCGACGAAAGCGCGCTTCGATCCCGCGCTCGGCCTGCCCGAGCGGATCGCCGCCGAGGCCTATCGCCAGGGACTCATCTTTCGCGCGTTCGCCGACGGCATCCTGGGCTTCGCGCCCGCGCTTTCGTACACCGAAAGCGAGCTCGACCTGCTGTTCGAGCGCCTGGGCAAAACGCTCGACGCGGTACTCGAAGCGCCCGACGTGCGCGCGGCGTTGAGGACCCCGAAACGGGGCAATGTTCATGCCGCCGCGTGATAACATCATTCGATCCTTCGATATGCAGGGCCGTCCCCGTCACGATGAGCAACGACTGCAAGCTGGACCGAATCGATCTGCGCATCCTCTCTCAGCTGCAGAAGCGGGGGCGCATTACGAATGTCGAATTGGCCGACGCCGTCGGGCTCTCGCCGAGTCCATGCCTTATCCGCGTGAAACGTCTCGAGAAGGCGGGTTACATCGTCGGCTACGGCGCGCATATCCAGCTGGAGAAGCTCGGCGACGTACAGATCGTGTTCACGGAAGTCACGCTCGCCGACCATCGACGCGAGGACTTCATCAAGTTCGAGAAGGCCATCCGGGAGGTCGACGAGGTGGTCGAATGCCATCTCGCGAGCGGCGGGTACGACTATCTTCTGAAATTTGTGACGCGCAGCGTCAGTCACTATCAGAACATCGTCGAAGCACTGCTCGAACGCGATATCGGCATCGAAAAGTACTTCAGCTACGTCATCATCAAGACGCCGTTCATCAAGACGCACTACCCGCTCGAAACGCTGTTCTCCCAGAATCAGCACTCCTGACGACCTGCCCGTATGCGCCGATCGCGCGCATCGGCACGGGCGCCTCCGGACTTGCGGCCTCGCGTCGCCACTCACAGGACCGACCATGACCCGTACCTATCGTATCGCCGTCATTCCAGGCGACGGCATCGGCAAGGAAGTGATGCCCGAGGCGCTGCGCGTCCTCGACGCCGTTGCGCCTCGTTTCGGCATCGGCTTGACCTTCAAGCACATCGAGTGGGCGAGCTGCGACTACTATGCGCAGCACGGCCAGATGATGCCCGACGATTGGAAGACCCAGCTTCAAGACTGCGACGCCATTCTGTTCGGCGCCGTGGGCTGGCCCGCCGCCGTACCCGATCACATCTCGCTCTGGGGCTCGCTCATCAAGTTCCGCCGCGAGTTCGACCAGTACATCAACCTGCGCCCCGCGCGCCTGTTCGAAGGCGTCCCGTCGCCACTCGCCGGTCGCAAAGCCGGCGACATCGACTTCATGATCGTGCGCGAGAACACCTAGGGCGAGTACTCGTCGGTCGGCGGCACGATGTTCGAAGGTACCGATCGAGAAGTCGTCATGCAGCAGGCGATCTTCACGCGCAAAGGCAGCGAGCGCGTGCTCAAGTTCGCTTTCGACCTCGCGCAACGCCGCGCGAAGAAGATCACGGTCGCCACGAAAAGCAACGGCATCGCGATCAGCATGCCGTGGTGGGATGCACGT
>CBJMQH010000809.1:0-1628 GCA_966431825.1 uncultured Trinickia sp. | reverse complement strand
GATCACGCCGGGCGGCGCGACACGCTTGGCGAGCGCGCCGACGGCGAGCCCCGCCTCGATGGCGGCGCCGAGGGCGGCGATGCCTCCGCCGACGAACGCTTCCTGCCAAGCGATACCGGCGCGATCGAGCGCGCGCAGAACGGCGGACCGGACGCCGCATGGCGCGGCAAGGACCGCAACGGGCAGCGGCTCGCCGGCAAGCGGCTGCCAGCCGGGCGCCGCGAGCCAGCTGATCGGCTCGACGAAGAGCAAACGACCGTCGCCGCGGCTGGCCAGTGAGGCGGCGTCCTCGGCTTCCTGCCGGATGATCACCGCATCCAGTTGCCTTTCTTCGTACTGAGCGAGCAGTTCGGCTGAAAGACCGAGCCGCATCTCGACGACGAGTTGCGGATCTTGCCGATGAAGCGACGCGACGAGCTTCGGCAAGTCGGCACCGCAGATGTGCTCGCTGAGGCCGAGCCGCAGCCTGCGGCGCGCCACCCCGAGCGATCCGAGTGCCTTGTCGTGAGCGAGCAGCAGCTCGCGGGCAGCGTCGACGAAATTGCCCCCCGCCGGGGACAACCGGACAGAGCGCGGCGTGCGTTCGAGCAGCGGTTTGCCCAAGTGTGCTTCGAGCCGCTTGATCTTGAGGCTGACGGCGGACTGCGTCGTGCCGAGCGCGTCAGCGGCGCGCGTGAAGCTCAGCAGATCGGCTACCTGCACGAACGCCCGAACAGCGTCGAGATCGAGGACTTTCATTTCAAATCGAAATAGATGAAATACTGAACGATGACTATTCATCATGATACTGCGACGGTAACCTGAACGCTCAACTGAATCGAACCATAAGGAGGTCATGATGCCTTTGAGCCGAATCTCGCTTCAAGCCGGCAAGCCAGCTTCGTACCGTCGCGCCGTTCTGGACGCCGTTCAACGTGCGCTCGTCGAAACGTTCAACGTCCCGTCGGACGACCGCTTCATGGTGCTGACCGAGCATGACCGTGAGGACTTCGTCTTCGATCGCGGTTATCTCGGTATCGACCGAAGTGACGATTTCGTCTTGATCCAACTGACTGTGAGCAACACGCGCCCGCTGGCGAAGAAGCAGGCGCTATACAAGCGTATCGTGGGGTTGCTGGCCGAGTCGCCGGGCGTTCGTCCGGAGGACGTGATGATCAATCTCGTTGAAGTCTTGCCGGAAAACTGGTCGTTCGGCCACGGGGAAGCGCAGTACGTTCAGAACTGAACGCGGCCGCGCCCGGGTCGTGTGGTGCGGCGAACAGCCCGGTGTAGCGTGCGCGCCCTGCCTGTGTAACATAAAGGGCGTTTCGGACGCGGAGGCAGGGCGATGAAGCGAGCGTTGGAACTGGTACTGCGGATGGAACCGGGCACGGCGAAGCAATGGGCTGCCGCGCAGACGGCGGTACCTGCGTCCGAGGCCACTGCGGCAGGCGCGGTCGCGGGCGATGAGGCGCCGCAGGCAAAGAAGCGCGGGCGGCGTGCCGTACCGCGCCGGCCTTCGGACAGCAAGGAGCACCGCGCACTGCATGGCCTCACCCGAACGCTGGTCGCCAACCTGGTGAAAGGCGTGACGGAGGGCTACACCAAGACGCTCGCGATCCAGGGCGTCGGCTACCGGGCCGCGCTGG
>CBJMQH010000808.1:0-1633 GCA_966431825.1 uncultured Trinickia sp. | reverse complement strand
CGCGCTTCATGAACAGGTCGGGAATCCAGTTCGCCGTGTTCATGTCGTGCGTACGCCGACGGTCGTCGCCCGTGTTCTTGCGCAGCTCCAGGAACTCTTCGATGTCGAGGTGCCACGTTTCCAGGTACGCGCAGACCGCGCCCTTGCGCTTACCGCCCTGGTTGACCGCCACGGCCGTGTCGTTGACGACCTTAAGGAACGGCACGACGCCTTGCGACTTGCCGTTCGTGCCCTTGATGTGGGAGCCGAGCGCACGCACACGCGTCCAGTCGTTGCCGAGGCCACCTGCGAACTTCGACAGCAGCGCGTTTTCCTTCAGCGCCTCGTAGATGCCGTCGAGGTCGTCCGCAACCGTCGTCAGGTAACACGACGAAAGCTGCGAGCGGCGCGTGCCCGAGTTGAACAGCGTCGGCGTCGAGCTCATGAAGTCGAACGTGGAGAGAACCGTGTAGAACTCGATGGCACGCGCTTCGCGGTCGATCTCGTTCAGGGCCAGCCCCATCGCGACCCGCATAAAGAATGCCTGCGGCATCTCGATGCGCGTGCCGTCGCTGTGCAGGAAGTAGCGGTCATAGAGCGTTTGCAGACCGAGGTAGCCGAACTGCAGGTCGCGGCTCGCGTCGAGCGCGGCGCCCAGACGCTTCAGATCGTATTGCAGCAGTTTGTCGTCGAGCAGTTCGGCTTCGACACCGCGCTTCACGAACTGCGGGAAGTATTCGGCGTAACGCTCACCCATTTCGCTTTGCGTGACTTCCTCGCCGAGGATCTCGCGACGAATCGTGTGCAGCAGGATGCGTGCCGTCACCTGGCTGTAAGCCGGGTCCTTTTCGATCATCGTGCGCGCAGCGAGGATGGCCGAGTCATAGACCTGGCTCATCGGCACGCCGTCGTAGAGGTTCTTGACGGTTTCGGCGACGATCGGGTCGGCCGACACGGCATCGCCGAGGTTCTCGCAAGCCGATTCGATCAGCGCGCGCAGCGCCTTCATGTCGAGCGGACGCGTGACACCGTTGTCGACGACGTTCAGCCCCGCTGCCGCACCGCCTGCGACCTCTTCATGGGACTGCGCGCGCTCCTGATTGCGCTTCTCGCGGTACAGCACGTACGCGCGCGCGACGTTGTGTTCGCCGCCGCGCATCAGCGCGAGCTCGACCTGATCCTGGATGTCTTCGATATGGAACGTGCCGCCGTTCGGACGGCTGCGCACGAGCGCGCGCACGACGCTTTGCGTCAGCTGCTCGACGAGTTCGCGCACACGCGCCGACGCCGCGCCCTGACCGCCGTTCACGGCGAGGAACGCCTTCGTCACGGCGATTGCGATTTTCGACGGCTCGAACGACACGACGCTGCCATTGCGGCGGATCACCTTGTAATCGGCGAAGGTGGCCTGCGGCGCGAGCGGCTGTGCATGGGCCGCCTGCGCGCTGGCAGCGTGCCCCGTGTGCGCGCCTTCGCGCTGGCTCGTCATGTTGTCGGTCGTTTGCATGTGCAAAGCTCCTGATCTTGATGTGCGGTCGTACCGCGGATTGGAACAACCGTCGCGCCACCCCGAGCGCGGACGATGAGGTGCGGGAAAGCGAAGCGGCGTACTGCGACAAACGATGGCGGCGCGAAGACGGACGACTGGCTTTGG
>CBJMQH010000807.1:0-1645 GCA_966431825.1 uncultured Trinickia sp. | reverse complement strand
GCTCGCTCGATGAAGAAATCATCATGCGCGTGGTCGACAAGTTCCTCATGCAGCTTGAAGATCAGCTGCACGAAAAGAAGGTCGATGCGCTTTTCACCGATGCGCTGCGCAAGCACTTGGCAAAGCACGGCTTCGATCCGCTGATGGGCGCACGCCCGATGCAGCGCCTGATCCAGGATACGATCCGGCGCGCGTTGGCCGACGAGCTGTTGTTCGGCAAGCTGATGAACGGCGGCCGCGTGAGCGTGGACGTCGACGAGAACGACAAGGTGTTGCTCACGTTCGACGAAAACGCGGCGCCGCGCAACCCGAATCCGGAGACGCTCGAAGTCGAGTAACGCCACTGCAGCGGGCGTTTGCAAAAAAGGCGCGGGATCGACCCGCGCCTTTTTTATTTGACCTCGCGCATCGGCGGTCGCCTTAGTGCTTGCCCGTGCTGCCGAACCCGCCCGCGCCGCGATCGCTCGCCTCGAACGCGTCGACGATATTGAACTGCGCCTGCACGACAGGCACGATCACGAGTTGCGCCAGACGCTCCATCGGATTGAGCGTGAACGTGGTGTGCCCGCGATTCCACGTCGAGATCATCAACTCCCCTTGGTAGTCCGAATCGATCAACCCGACGAGGTTGCCGAGCACGATGCCGTGCTTGTGACCGAGACCCGAGCGCGGCAGGATCAGCGCTGCGTAACCCGGGTCGCCCACATGGATCGCGAGCCCCGTCGGCACGAGCGCGGTCTGACCCGGTTCGAGCGTGAGCGGTGCGTCGATGCAGGCACGCAGGTCGAGGCCGGCGCTGCCGGTCGTCGCATAGGCCGGCAGCTGATCGCGCATGCGCGGATTGAGAATCTTCAGGTCGAGTTTCATCGGATAGTGCTTTTCAGTTCGGGAGACGGTAATCGAAGGATCGGACGCTCGATGACCGCCGTGTCAGGAAATCAGGCTTGCATCGGGTAGCCGGCGCGCAATCTCGGCAATGAGCGTGCGGGCAAGCGCGGCCTTGTCGGCGCGCGGCAGTCGCGTGATGCCGGCGGCTTCGAACAGGGCCACCTCGTTGTCGTCGCGACCGAAAGTCTGCGGCCCGATATTGCCGATCAAGAGCGGCACGTTCTTGCGCAGGCGCTTTTGCTCGCCGTTCGCGTCAAGCTCGCCGCTCTCGGCGGCGAACCCGACGCAGTAGGGCGCGTTCGGCATGCGCGCGACGGCAGCGAGAATGTCGGGGTTCTCGATGAACGAAAGACTCGGGGCCGCCTGTGCGGCCGTCTTCTTGATCTTGTGCGCGGCGACTTCGCTCACGCGCCAGTCGGCGACCGCGGCCACGGCGATGAAAACGTCGCAATCGGGTGCCGCCAGCAGCACGGCGTCGTGCATCTGCTGCGCCGTTTCGACATCCTCGCGGAACACGCCCCACGGCGTGGCGAGCGAGACGGGGCCAGCGACGAGATGCACGTCCGCGCCGGCTTGCTCGGCTGCACGCGCGAGCGCGAAGCCCATCTTGCCGCTCGAGCGGTTCGTGATACCGCGTACCGGATCGATCGGCTCGAAGGTGGGCCCGGCCGTGATCAGCACGCGCCGGCCCGCGAGGGGCTTGGGCTGAAAGAACGAGACGATCGCTTCGAATGCGTCCTCCGGTTCGATCATGCGG
>CBJMQH010000806.1:0-1650 GCA_966431825.1 uncultured Trinickia sp. | reverse complement strand
CGGCGCACCGCTTTTACGTGAAGGCCGACCGCCGTTTTGCGGCGACATCCGAAGCGGCGATCCTGACGATGATCGAAGCACTCGTCGATGCGGTCGCGCATCGCGCACAACGATCAGCGAAAGCGGCGGCAGAGATCACGGAATCCGTGCTGCCGTGGCTCTGGTCACCCTTCGCCGGCCCAACAGAAACGCCGCCGGCAGGCAAACGTTCGAGGAAGTCATGAGTTCTCGCGCGCTTGTAGCAATCCACGGCGGCGCAGGCACGATCCTGCGCGACGCGATGAATACCGACACGGAAATGCACTATCGCGCGCAGCTCGATGCAATCCTGCGTGCGTCGCAATCGGTACTCGCCGGCGGCGGCAGCGCGCTCGACGCAGTGAGTGTAGCCGTGCAGTTGCTCGAGGACTGTCCGCTGTTCAACGCGGGACGCGGCGGGGTCTATACCGCCGAAGGGCGGCATGAGCTCGATGCCGCGATCATGGACGGCGCGACGTTGAAGGCGGGCGCGGTCTGCGGAGTGACACGTCTGCGCAACCCGGTCCTCGCCGCACGACGTGTCCTGGACACGAGCGAGCATGTGATGTTCGCCGGGGCGGGGGCAGAGGCGTTCGCGGCCGCACATGGGCTCGAGTTCGTCCAACCGGGTTACTTCGACACCGAATTTCGCCACGCGCAATGGCTCAGAGCGCGAGCGGCATCGGGTACCGCGCTCGACCACGACGGCGGATCGTTCGTGTTCCGCGGGACGGCACTGGAACCGCTCGACCCCGACACGAAGCTCGGCACGGTCGGCGCGATCGCGTGCGACGTGCATGGGCACCTTGCCGCTGCGACGTCTACAGGCGGCATCACAAACAAGCAGCCGGGTCGTGTCGGCGATACGCCAATCATCGGCGCAGGCTGCTATGCGAACGACGCAACCTGTGCCGTGTCGGCAACCGGGACGGGCGAAATGTTCATGCGGCTCGTCGCTGCTTACGACATCGCCGCACAAATCGAATACCGCGGTGCAACGCTCGCCGAGGCGGCACACGATGTCGTGCTCAACAAGCTGCCGCGCATCGCCGGCCGCGGCGGCGTCATCGCGCTCGACGCAGACGGCAATCTCGCGATGCCGTTCAACACCGAAGGGATGTACCGCGGGTATGCGCGGGTGGGTGAAACGCCCGTGACAGCGATCTACCGTGATGAGCTCGCGCGATGAAGCGCGGCATTGCGACACCGGAGTCATCGATGAATGCGATCCAGCAGAGCGCCGACATGAATTTGCCCGATACACGAGTCGTTGCCGTCGACGATCTTTGCGTTTCGTTCGCGCGTGAAAGCGCTACGTTCGATGCGGTCAGACACCTGTCGTTTCACGTCGATCGAGGCGAGACGCTCGCGATCGTGGGCGAATCGGGATCCGGCAAATCGGTCACGTCGCTCGCGCTGATGCGTCTCGTAGAACATGGGGGCGGGCGCATCGCAAGCGGCCGCATCGCGCTGCGGCGTCGCAACGGCGAACAGCTCGATCTCGCACGGGCGTCGGCATCGACGATGCGCGCTGTTCGCGGTTCTGATATCGCGATGATCTTTCAGGAGCCCATGACCTCGATCCGAAGCTGGAGCGGCGCTGACGGCAGCGTGGCACGGTACGCGGCGATC
>CBJMQH010000805.1:0-1651 GCA_966431825.1 uncultured Trinickia sp. | reverse complement strand
TGTCTTGGCGGAAAGGGTGGGATTCGAACCCACGATACGGTATAACCGTATACCGGATTTCGAGTCCGGCGCATTCGACCACTCTGCCACCTTTCCGACTTCTCGATTAAGAAGACGCCAACTCCGGCTTTACCCTTCGCTGCGTTTCCGCTTCGCTCACCAGACTGGTCGTTGACTGGCGAAGCGAAGATTATAGGATACCTACCAAAACTTTCCAAGCACTTTTTCAAAGAAAGTTCGCAGCATCGCAAGCGCCGCGCGAACGCGTGCGAGACTCAGCCCGCCGCCGGCTCCAGCCGTTCCATGCCGCCCAGATAAGGCCGCAACACGGCAGGCACCGTCACGGAACCATCGGCGTTCTGGAAGTTCTCGAGCACGGCCACGAGCGTGCGCCCGACAGCCAGCCCCGAACCGTTCAGCGTATGCACGAGCTCGGGCTTGCCCTGCGCGTTGCGATAGCGCGCCTGCATCCGGCGCGCCTGGAACGCTTCGGTGTTCGAACAGCTCGAAATCTCGCGATACGTGTTCTGCGCCGGCAGCCAGACTTCGAGGTCATAGGTCTTGGCAGCCGAGAACCCCATGTCGCCCGTGCAAAGCGTAATCACGCGGTACGGCAGTTCGAGCTTCTGCAGAATCGCCTCGGCGTGGCCGACCATCTGTTCGAGCGCATCGTACGAAGTCTCAGGCGCGACGACCTGCACCATTTCGACCTTGTCGAACTGGTGCTGGCGGATCATGCCGCGCGTGTCGCGGCCATACGAACCCGCCTCGGACCGGAAGCACGGCGAATGCGCCGTAAGCTTCACCGGCAGTGCAGCCGGCTCGAGAATGCTTTCGCGCACCGTATTCGTGAGCGAAATTTCCGACGTCGAGATGAGGTACTGCGTCACGACGTTCTCGCCGCCCCCCTTCTCCACTCGGAACATGTCGTCCGCGAACTTGGGCAACTGCCCCGTGCCGTACAGGATCTCCGGGTTGACGATGTAAGGCGAATAAACCTCGGTATAGCCATGCAGTTGCGTGTGCGTGTCGAGCATGAACTGCGCGAGCGCGCGGTGCAGCTTGGCCATCCCGCCGCGCAACATCGTGAAGCGCGCGCCCGAAAGTTTTGCGCCCGTTTCGAAGTCGAGCCCGAGCGGCGTGCCGACATCGACATGGTCCTTGACCTCGAAGTCGAACTGCCGCGGCGAGCCCCAGCGACGCACCTCGACGTTATCGGCCTCGTCGCGCCCTTCCGGCACGCTTTCGTGCGGCAGGTTCGGCATCTCGAGCAAGAGCTTCGACAAGCGCGCCTGCACGTCGTCGAGCTGCGCAGCCGACGCCTTCATCTCGTCGCCGATACCGCCCACCTCGGCCATGACCGCCGTCGTGTCCTCGCCGCGGCCCTTCATCGCGCCGATCTGCTTAGACAGGCTGTTGCGACGCGATTGCAGCTCCTCGGTACGTGTCTGGATGGCGCGGCGTTCCGCTTCGAGCGCCGCGAACGCGGCTACGTCGAGCGTGTAGCCACGGGCGGCAAGACGCTTCGCGACGCCGTCGAGGTCTTTGCGCAGCAACTGAATGTCGAGCATGGGAAAAGTCGTTCAGCAAAAAGTGAAGTGGGGATTTTAACGCAGCGCCGCACCGCCACGCGAAGCGGCGTCGGCGTCGG
>CBJMQH010000804.1:0-1654 GCA_966431825.1 uncultured Trinickia sp. | reverse complement strand
GATGGTTTGCATGATGGCCGGCGCCGACTTCATCAAGACGTCGACGGGCAAGGAGAGTGTCAACGCCACACTCGACGTGGCGCTTGCGATGGTGCGCATGATCCGCGACTACGGCGAACGAACGGGCGCGATGGTCGGCTTCAAGCCGGCCGGCGGTGTGTCGACGGCGAAGTCCGCCCTCGCGTACCAGATCCTCATGAAGGAGGAACTCGGCCGCGCGTGGCTCGAGCCGGTACTCTTTCGCATCGGCGCCTCCAGCCTCCTGGCCGACATCGAGCGTCAGCTCGAACATCACGTCGGCGGACGTTATTCCGCGTTCAACCGTCACCCCGTAGCGTGAGCGAGATCCGATGAGCGTAGCCGAGTATTTTCAGTCGATGGAGTACGCAAGCGCCCCCGAAGACGATCAACCCGTGCGGGCCTGGCTCGCGCAGCATCGCGCGTCGTTCGGTCATTTCATCGGCGGCACCTGGCGCGAGCCGGCCGGCGGCATTCGCTTCGACGTGCATGCGCCGGCCACCGGCGAGCGGCTTGCCTCGGTCGCGCAGGGCAATGCCGACGACGTGGACGCAGCCGTCGCTGCGGCGCGCGCGGCGCAGCCGGCCTGGGCCGCGGCGGGGGGCGCTGCCCGTGCGCGTCATCTCTATGCGCTCGCTCGCATGGTTCAGCGCCACAGCCGGCTGTTCGCGGTGCTCGAATCGCTCGATAACGGCAAGCCGATTCGCGAATCGCGCGACATCGACGTGCCGCTCGTCGCCAGGCATTTTCTGCATCACGCGGGGTGGGCGCAGCTGCAGGCGAGCGAGTTTGCCGACTACGCCCCGCTCGGCGTCATCGGGCAGATCGTGCCGTGGAATTTTCCGTTGCTGATGCTTGCCTGGAAGATTGCACCGGCGATCGCGCTCGGCAATTGCGTCGTGCTGAAGCCCGCCGAGTACACGCCGCTCACGGCGCTGCTGTTCGCCGAGCTTGCTCACCGCGCCGGTCTGCCGAACGGCGTCGTCAACATCGTGACCGGCGACGGCCGCACCGGTGCCGCGCTCGTGGCCCATGCGGGCGTCGACAAGATCGCGTTCACGGGCTCGACCGAAGTGGGCCGGCAGATCCGCGCCGTCACTGCCGGCTCGGGCAAATCGCTGACGCTCGAGCTCGGCGGCAAATCGCCGTTCATCGTATTCGACGATGCCGACCTCGACGGTGCTGTGGAGGGCGTCGTCGACGCCATCTGGTTCAACCAGGGACAGGTCTGCTGCGCCGGCTCGCGGCTCCTCGTGCAAGAGGGCATCGAAGCGCGCTTTCTCGCCAAGCTCAAGCGCCGTATGGCGACGTTGCGCGTCGGCGGATCGCTCGACAAATGCACCGATATCGGCGCGATCGTCGACCCGGTGCAGCGTGAGCGGATCGACGCCCTCGTCGAGTCGGGGCGCCGCGAAGGCTGCACCGTCTGGCAACCGATGGAATGCGTACTGCCGGACGGGGGCTCGTTCTACCCGCCCACGCTCGTCACAGACGTCGCCCCCGCTTCGACGCTTGCCCAGGAGGAGATCTTCGGGCCGGTGCTCGTGGCGATGAGCTTTCGTACGCCCGACGAAGCCGTCGAGCTTGCGAACAACACGCGCTACGGCCTCGCCGCGAGCGTATGGAGCGAGACGAT
>CBJMQH010000803.1:0-1654 GCA_966431825.1 uncultured Trinickia sp. | reverse complement strand
ACTATTCATGGAAAGCGCGGACGCCAATATCATCGTCACGGCGCTGCCGGCAATGGCGCGCGATTTCGGCAGCGACCCGGTCGCGCTCAAGGTCGCGATCACGAGCTATGTCGTCGGCCTGGGCGTTTTCATTCCGATCTGCGGCTGGCTGGCCGACCGCTTCGGTGCACGCACCGTCTTTCGCACTGCGATCGGCATCTTCGTCACTGGGTCGGTACTCTGCGCCGCCTCGCGATCGCTGCACATGTTCACGCTCGCGCGCTTCATGCAGGGCATCGGCGGGGCCATGATGGTGCCCGTCGGGCGCATCATTATTTTCCGCGCGGTGCCCAGAACCGAGCTCGTGCGCGCGATGACCTACCTCACGCTGCCTGCCCTTTTCGCGCCCGTCGTTGCGCCGCTCGTGGGCGGGTTCCTGACCACGTACTTCCATTGGCGGTTCATCTTCTTCCTGAACGTGCCGATCGGCATTTTCGGCATCTATCTCACGAACCGTCATATCGTCAACACGCATGAACCACATCCGGGGCCGCTCGACTGGACGGGCTTTTTGCTGTCCGCCGGCGGCGCCGCGCTCGCACTGCTCGGGCTATCGCTGATCGGCACGGATCTCGTCGAGACGCGCACCGCCTATGAAATGTGCGTCTCGGGCGCGCTGTTGCTCGCGTTCTACGTCCTTCACGCGCTGCGTGCAACGCGGCCCGTCCTCGACCTGAGACTCTTTCGCGTACCCACCTTCCATGCGAGCGTCGCAGGCGGATCGCTGTTTCGTATCGGGCTCGGTGCCGTGCCGTTTCTGCTTCCGCTCTCGTTGCAGGAGGGCCTCGGCATGTCGGCATTCCAATCGGGCGCCATCACCTGCGCTACGGCGTTCGGCAGCATGTTCATGCGCTCCTTGAGCACGGCGGTCCTGCGACGCTTCGGATTTCGAACGGTCCTGATCTACAACGCCGCGTTCACCGGTATCGCGATCGCAGCCTATGGCACGTTTTCGCCGACCGCACCGCTCTGGTACATGTGGCTCGTCGTGCTGCTCGGCGGGTTTTTCCCGGCCCTTCAGTTCACGGCCTTGAATTCGATGATCTATGCAGAAATCGCCCCGGGCGACGTCGGGCGGGCCACGAGTCTCGGCAGTGTCGTGCAACAGATGTCACTCGGCCTCGGCGTGACCGTCGGCGGCATCGTGCTGCAAGTCGCGCGCGCGCTGCACGGGCATACACATGCAATGTGGTCGGACTTCTGGCCGTCATTCGTCGCGGTCGGCCTGTTCTCGTTTCTCTCGATTCCCGTCACGCGTCGGCTCGCACCGAACGCGGGCGACGAGATCGCCCGCGGCTCGAGAGGCTGACGGCGCGCCTTACCTCGCGCCGGGAACCGGAATTGCAAACACCGAGACCACGTCATTCAACGCCTGGGTCTGTCGGTGCAACGAAACCCCGGCAGCCGCAGCCTCTTCAACGAGGGCAGCGTTGCGCTGCGTGAGTCGGTCCATCTGTACGATCGCCTGATTGATCTGCTCGATTCCCGTGCCCTGCTCCTGGGACGATGCCGAGATCTCCGCCATGGTCGTTGCCACGCGCTCGATCGTGCTGGACACCTCGCGCATCGCAGCGCCTGCGCGTTCGACGAGCAACGACCCGCCGCGAATCTGCGC
>CBJMQH010000802.1:0-1657 GCA_966431825.1 uncultured Trinickia sp. | reverse complement strand
CTCGCACACGACCGAGCGCCATGCGCTGCAGATGAACGACATCGGCCGCGTCACGCTGACGCTGCAAAAGCCGATCGTTTGCGATGCTTACGATGCGCAACCGGGGACCGGTGCGTTCGTTCTCATCGACGAAGCGACCCACCACACGGTCGCTGCCGGCATGATTCGTGCATATTCTTCCTGACTTCCAGTAGCACCGGCGCGCGCTGTGCGCGCCGGCTTCGATGACGGGGACGAGGGCGATGGGCAAGGTGTATTTGATCGGTGCAGGACCTGGGGCAGCGGATCTCATTACGGTGCGCGGCGCCCGTTTGTTGGGCACGGCGGACGTGGTCCTTCACGATGCGCTCGTCGAACCCGAGATGCTCGACTACGCGCCTCATGCGCGCAAGATCGCGGTCGGCAAGCGTTGCGGCCAACGCTCGACGGCGCAGCAGTTCATCAACAAGCAGATCGTCGATGCTGCGCTGGCCCACGACGTGGTCGTGCGGTTGAAGGGCGGTGACCCGATGCTGTTCGGTCGTGCCGACGAGGAGATGCGCGCACTCGATGCGGCCGGCATCGAATACGAGGTCGTGCCGGGGATCACCGCGGCATTGGCTGCCGCATCGAGCATTAAGCGCTCGTTGACGTTGCGCGGCGTATCGCGCAGCGTGGCGCTCGCCACCAAGAGCCGCGCGGCCGACACCGAGGAAATCCGCGAGCACGTCAACGCCGACTCGCTCGTGTTCTATATGGGCCGCGACAGCGCGCCCGACATCGCGCAGCAGCTGATCGATGCGGGCAAAAGCGCGTCGACACCCGTTGCCATCGTCGAAGCGTGCAGCACGGTCCGCGAGCGTACGTTGACCCTCACGCTCGAAGCACTGGCGATGGGCGAGGCCCAGCAATGGCTCGACGCTGCACAGCCGAGCCTGCTCATGATCGGCGAGGCATTCGCCGTGCGCACATCGAGCCGGAAGGTCGAAGAACGCCCGGGCCTGATGCACGCGGCCTGATTCGCCGCAGTCCTTCCATCGCCCGCGGGTTTCCCCGGCGGGCGCGTCACACCGCTTGTTTCAGACAGTATTGCGCGAGCGCATCGAGGACGGCATCGTCTTCGCCGACCGCTGTTGCGCTGCGGATCGCCACGCCCGGATGCGCGGCCCGACAGGCGTCGAGCAGCGTCGGCAGATCGCGCCGCACGTGGCCGCCTTGCCCGAAGAACACGGGAATCACGGTGATCGTTGCACACCCTGCGCCGGCAAGCCCTGCGACGGCGGCGGGCAGGTCCGGTGTCATGAGTTCGAGAAACGCGAGCACGACGTCGGTGTCTGAGCCCGCCTGAGTGCGGACCTTCTCGGCAAGCCTCGCGAACGGCTCGGCCCAGCGCGCGTCGCGCGCACCGTGCCCGAACAGCACGATGCCGTGACGGGACAAAGGCGGCTGCGCGGATTGAACGGGCTGCGTCATCGCGGGCGGCCTCAGTGTCGATCGACCCACTTGAGCGCGGCCAGGCCGAGCACCAGATAGATGAGCCCGGGAGTCGCGGCCGTCACGGGTGCGGGCCACGTGTTCAGCGTGCCAACGTGCGAGAACAGCGTATTGAACAGCTGGAAGCTCATGCCGATCATGATGCCGCCGAACACCTTCACGCCGACGACACCGGCGCGCGTAT
>CBJMQH010000801.1:0-1669 GCA_966431825.1 uncultured Trinickia sp. | reverse complement strand
CAGTGAGCGGCCGAGGCATTCGAACACGACGGCAATGTCGTCGCCCGCGCCGCCGAAGCCGCCGTCGCGCGGGTCGAAGAGGGCGCCGATCGTGCCGAGCTCGCCGAACTGCTGCCACAGCGTATGCGAGAAGCCGGCCGCCGAGCGTGCGATACGGTCTCGCTCCGTAAAGGCATATCGACTGCCGAGAAAGCGCGTGAGCGAGTCGGCGAGCATGCGCCGCTCTTCCGTCAATTCGAAGTCCATAGCAATCTCAAAGGCCGAGCATCGTTTTCGCGATGATGTTCTTCTGAATCTCGTTCGAGCCGCCGAAGATCGACAGCTTCAGATTGTTGAAGTCGCTGCGCGCCGCGTCAGGCGCACCCTCGGGTCCGATCGGCTCGCCCGCGTAGCCTTCGTCGAGCGCTTCCGAAACGAACGGCTGCGCATAGGGACCCATGGCCCGGCGCGTCAGTGCGGCGAGCGCCTGGCGAATCTCGGTGCCGCGCACTTTGAGCATCGAACTCTGGACGCCCGGTGCACTGCCAGCCGCTGCGGCGGCGATCATGCGAAGGTTCGTCGTCGACATGTTCTCGAGGTCTATCGCAATGCGCGCGAGGCGCGCGGCGAACAACGGGTCTTCGATGAGGGGCCGTCCGTTGTGCATGATCCGGGAGGCAATACGTTCGAGCCGTGCGAGCGCTGCGACCGAAAAGCCCACGCCGGCAATGTTCGTGCGCTCGTACGTGAGCAGATATTTCGCGTAGGTCCAGCCTTTGTTCTCCTCGCCCACGAGGTTCGCGCACGGCACGCGGACGTCGGTCAGGAACACTTCGTTGACTTCGTGCTCGCCGTCGAGCGTCACGATCGGCCGCACTTCGACACCGGGCGTGTGCATATCGATCAGCAGAAAGCTGATGCCTTCCTGTTTGCGCGCGTCGCTCGCCGTGCGTACGAGGCAGAAGATCATGTTTGCGTAGTGGCCGAGCGTGGTCCATGTCTTCTGTCCGTTGACGACATAGTGATCGCCATCGCGCTCGGCACGCGTCGCGAGCGAGGCCAGATCCGAACCGGCACCCGGCTCGGAATAGCCCTGGCACCACCAGTCGGTGCCGTCGAGCATGCGCGGCAGCCAGTGGCGCTTTTGCGCTTCGGTGCCGTATTTGATGAGCACGGGGCCCAGCATGTTGACGCCGAACGGCACGATACGCGGCGCGCCTGCGAGTGCGCATTCGTTGTCGAAGATGAAGCGCTCGACGCTCGTCCAGCCGGTGCCGCCGTACTCGCGCGGCCAATGGCTCGCGAGCCAGCCTTGCGCGTTCAGGCAAGCATGCCACTCGGCCATGTCGTCGCGCGTCACGCGCAAGCCGTGCTTGGCCTTCGCGGCAATGCGCGCCGGCAATCGCGTGGCGAGAAAGCGCCGCACCTCGTCGCGGAAGGCCAGCTCCTGCGCTGTGAAGTTCAGATCCATCGCTCGTCCTCGTATCGCGCTCGTCGCGGCTTGTTTGCCACGGCGTTGCGGCTTGGTTGCGGCTCAGTTGCCGCTCAACCGGCCTTGCCGTTCAGACTCGCGAAGTCGGCGCCGCGCTCGACGAGCTCGACGATCAGCGGCGAAGGCTTCCCAAACAGCGCGTCCTCGCGCTCGAACATGCGCAGATCGGCGAGCACGTTCGCGAGTCCGAGCGTGTCG
>CBJMQH010000800.1:0-1682 GCA_966431825.1 uncultured Trinickia sp. | reverse complement strand
CGGCAAGATCTCTTCGAACGGCCGCTCGACCGAGACGCCGCCGAGATGCACGACCACGTCGACGTCGCGCACGAGCGCGTCGACGGCGGCCGCGTCGGCCAGATCGCAAGAGACCGCCTCCTCACCCGCGCTTACAGGGTCGATCGGCGCGAGATCGGACACACGGATGACGTCGGCATACCGGCGCAGGCGCTCGCGCAACACGCGGCCAAGATTGCCCGCAGCCCCCGTCAACAGAATGCGGCCGCAATGCGAGGTCACGCCGTCGAGCGGGTCGGTCAGCGGGCGCGTCGTTGTCGTCGTCGTTGTCGTCGTCGTTGTCTTATCGGTCATGGTCAGGTCACCGGCGCCGGGTTGAACAGCACGAGATCGTTATGCAGACCGAGCTTGTCGGCGCACACCTGGCGCCGACCGCTCGCGACATCGAGAAGCATATGAAACAACTCCCAGCCGATATCGGCGATGCTCGCCTCGCCGGTCGCGATGCGGCCCGCGTCGAGATCGATCAGGTCGTGCCAGCGCTCGGACAACGCCTTGCGCGTCGACACCTTGATCACCGGCGCCATCGCAAGGCCGTAGGGCGTGCCGCGCCCCGTCGTGAAGACCTGTAGATTGATGCCCGAAGCAAGCTGCAGCGTGCCGCAAACAAAATCGCTCGCCGGCGTCGCCGCGAAGATGAGCCCCTTGCGGCGCATCTTCTCGCCAGGGCCGAGCACATCGACGATCGGGCTCGTGCCCGATTTCACGATCGACCCGAGCGCTTTTTCGACGACGTTCGACAAACCGCCGCGCTTGTTGCCGGGCGACGGATTCGCGCTGCGGTCGGCGCGCCCGCCGCTCAGATAGTCGTCATACCAGGCCATCTCGCGCAACAGCGCGCGGCCCACTTGTTCGTCGACGGCACGCGGCGTCAGGAGGTGTATCGCGTCGCGCACCTCCGTCACTTCGGAAAACATCACGGTGCCGCCGGCGCGCACGATCAGATCGGCCGCGAAACCGACGGCCGGGTTCGCCGTGACGCCTGAAAACGCATCGCTGCCGCAGCATTGCACGCCGATGACGAGATCCGATGCGGGACACGTCTCGCGCCGACGCGCGTTCAGTCGTGCCAAACGCTTATCGGCCATCTCGAGGATCGCATCGACCATCTCACCGAAACCGTGATAGGCCTCGTCCTGCAGCGACATCACGGGCGATTCCGGCTTGCCCGCCACTTCGATCGGAATGCGACCGCCGGGGGCGAGATCGGCAGGCACGAGACGCTCGGGCACGAGTTTTTCGCAGCCGAGTCCGATCACGAGCACCTCGCCGCCGAAGTTCGGATTGACGGCAAGATTCTGGAGCGTGCGGATCGGTACGATCGCAGCCGGTGCGTTGATCGCCACGCCGCAGCCATACGTGTGCGTGAGCGCCACGACATCGTCGACGTGCGGGTAACGCGGCAGTAGCTCGCGCTTGATGCGGCCGACGACGTAATCGGTCACCCCGGCCACGCACTGCACGCTCGTCATGATGCCGAGCACGTTCTTCGTGCCGACCGTGCCGTCGGCGTTGCGATAGCCCTCGAACGTATAGCCTTCGAGCGGCGGCTGCTCAGGCGCTTTGCGCGTCGCGAGCGGCAGCGCGTCGAGTGCCGGCGCGGCGCGCAACCGCACCGCTTGCTCGTCGACCCATCTGCCCCT
>CBJMQH010000799.1:0-1687 GCA_966431825.1 uncultured Trinickia sp. | reverse complement strand
AAACATGCCGACACCGAACCTGGTCTTGCTGTATGTCGAAGATACCGCGCGCAGCGTGTCGTTTTACGAGCGGCTATTCGGCAGCGCGCCTGCCGCTGCTTTTCCAAGCTATGCGTCGTTTGCCTTCGATAACGGATTGAGTCTGGGCCTGTGGTCGACCCAGGCGCCGAACTTCGTGTCGGGCGGTGCGGGCCATCGCAGCGAGATCGCGTTCATGGTCGACGGGGGCGGCGCAGTGGACGCGCTGCACGAAACATGGCGCGACGCAGGGGTGACGATCGAACAGCCGCCGTTCGATGCGGTGTTCGGCCGGACGTTCGTTGCGCTCGATCCGGATGGCCATCGGATCCGGGTTTGCATGCCTGATAACTGAGAGAGTGTTCGCAGTGCGATGAGCGCTCGCGGAGCTATTGACAGCGCGAAATTGTGCATCTAGTTTACTGGAGAATCGTTCCATAAAAATAGATGCATGGATATCAATGTCCTCATTGGCCGGCGCTTGCACGCGCTGCGTAACACACAAGGGTGGTCGCTGGAGGCGCTTGCCGAGCGCAGCAAAGTGAGCCGATCGAACATTTCGCTTATTGAGCGCGGACAGAGCAGTCCGACTGCTGCGGTCCTCGATAAGCTCGCGACGGCGTTGAACGTGACACTCGCGTCCCTATTCGAATGGGAATCCGCGCCGTCGGCCGAACCGTCGCCGCTCGCGCGGGCCGACGAGCAGCCGATTTGGCAGGATCCCGAATCGGGATATCGGCGGCGAAATCTGTCATCGGGTGCTGCCTCACCGCTTCAGCTCGTTGAAGTGAATTTCCCCGCCGGGCAGCGCGTGGCCTATGAAACGGGCAAGCGCGAGGCGCTCATCCATCAGCAGATCTGGCTCATCGAAGGCGCGATGAACATCACGGTAGGGGAGCGCCGCTGGCAATTGCAGGCCGGCGATTGCCTCGCGATGCGGCTCGATTGTCCGATCGTCTATCACAACCCGACAGGCAGGGCAGCACGCTACCTCGTGGCACTCGCCACGTTTGCTCAAGGCGAGCCGAGGAGGTTCAGATGAACGACTTAGTCACAGTGCGATGCGTCGCGGCGCACGAGGTGCGCGACTACATCGAGCCACTGGCAGAGTTGCTCGTCGATTGCGTTGAAGGCGGTGCTTCGGTCAGCTTCATGTGGCCGCTCCCGCGTGAAAAGGCGCTCGCGTTTTGGCGCGGTGTTGCAGAGGGCGTGGCGCGTGGCGAGCGCATCCTGCTTATTGCCGAGGATCAGGATCTGGGCGTCGTCGGCACAGTACAGCTGATCACGGCTCAGCCCGAGAACCAGCCGCATCGCGCAGATGTGGCCAAGATGCTCGTCTCTCGTCGCGCCCGGCGGCGCGGCATTGCGCAACGCTTGATGGCTGCGCTCGACGGTGCCGCACTGGACGCTGGCAAATCGGTACTCGTGCTCGATACCGTTACGGGAGGCGACGGCGAGCGGCTCTACGACCATGCCGGGTGGCAGCGCGTCGGCGTGGTACCCCACTATGCTTTGATGCCCGACGGAAGTTATTGCGGCACGACGTTCTACTACAAGCATCTTGGTCGGTAGCGGTGCGGCATACGAGAGCGCTTGGGGACCCGAACACAACCAGGGCTAAGCTTCCCCTAAGGTAGAACCGGTAGGCTTGCCCCTTCGGGCATACCTG
>CBJMQH010000798.1:0-1699 GCA_966431825.1 uncultured Trinickia sp. | reverse complement strand
ATTGCCAGAGGAAAGGCCAGCGAGCAGTGCGAACCGTTGATCTCGATCGTATCAACCTGGCGCGCCGCAAAGGCGAGCTCACGCGATTGCGCGAGCCCCTGCGGGTAGAACACCCCGCGCCAGCCCGATACACCAATGAAAACCGCCATCTCCGATATCGCTCCTCGTGCCTCGGTCCAAACCGTCGGAACAAGGCAGCAAACGGCGTGCCCGATGGTACCGGGCACCCCGACCGCGTCTCCTCGATGTCGTGAAGAAACTGCTGGATCCCCGGTAAAGCTTGGCACATGAAAAAAGGGCACGACACACCGGCGTTTCATAGGCATAGGCGCGCCCCCTCCCTTTGCCTCGTGCGGCAGCGCTCGAGACGGTACGCGGCCGCTTGGGCGGATAATGCGTCTGACCACTCGATTCGCTGCGCGAGCGAGTGCGGCCGCCGATCTCGGCGTTTTCGCCCATGCAAGGAGTCGCACCGACATGCTGATCCGCACCGTCCCGGCCCGCCAAGGCGCCCAATGGATTTCCGATGGCTGGGCGATGTTTCGCCAACGGCCCGGCATCTGGGTCGCGCTGGGTGCGATCGACATTGCCGTTACCGTACTGCTGCGCAGCGGGACGATGGACAGCGCCCTCGCCTCGGCCTTCACGGTCATCTGGGCAGGCGGGATCGCAGCTGCGGCCGAAAGCCTGCGCAAGCACGGCGCCGCTCACCTGAGCGACGCATGGGCCGGCGTCCGCGCCCGCATCGGCCCCCTGCTGGCGGCCGCTCTCGTCGCCTGTGTGATAACGGTCATCTGCGACCTCGCCACCTCGAACGCCAGCCGCAGCTTGATGGCCATCGCCGGCGGCAGCGCCACGGCGCCGCTCGGCCCCATGCCATGGCTGTCGGCGCTGATCGCGGCACTCGCGGCTGTGTTCGGAGCCATGGCTCTGTGGCTCGCGCCACCGCTGATCGTCCTCGCCGGCACGCCGCCGCTCGAAGCACTGAAGGCGAGTTTCGTCGCGCTCTGGCGCAACTGGGCAGCCGGACTTGTCTATGGTGCGCTAGTCGCACTGCTCGTCACCGTGGCGCTGCTAACGCTCGGCGTGGGCTTGTTCGTCGTGGTCCCGCTGATCTATCTCGCCACGTACGCCGCGTGTCGCGACCTGTTCGCGCTGATAACCTAGCATTCGGTCGATGCCGTCCCCCTTGAGACCTGCATGGAACGCCCCCACTTCGCGGGGATGAGCGTACTTTCGAACGAACGCCCCGCGATCGATCCACAGTTTGCCGATTTCCATCCGGCTGTCGCCGGCTGGTTCTGCGCCACGTTTGCGGCCCCGACCGACGCGCAAGCGCGCGCGCAGGGCGTCGGCGCGCGCGGCGCGTCGACGCTCGTCGCTGCCCCCACCGGTTCCGGCAAGACGCTGACGGCGTTTCTGTCGGCGATCGACTCGCTGACCCGGATGGGGCTCGAACACGGCGGGGCCTTGCCCGATGAGACGCTCGTCGTCTATGTCTCTCCGCTCAAGGCGCTGTCGAACGACATTCATGCCAATCTGGAGCGGCCGCTCGCCGGCATCGCAGAAGAACTCGAGCGCCGCGGCCTGCCCGCCGTGCCCATCCGCACGGCGGTACGTACGGGCGACACGACGCAGCACGAACGCGCGGCGCTGCGCAAACGTGCCCCGCATATCCTCGTCACGACGCCCGAATCGC
>CBJMQH010000797.1:0-1704 GCA_966431825.1 uncultured Trinickia sp. | reverse complement strand
GATTCACCTGAATGACGATATAGACCGCGTGTTCGCACGCTCCGGCCAAGACAAATCGGGCAACCGCCAGCTGAAGCGCCCCAACTCCGTGGGGCGCTGGACAAGCAAAAAGCAGCGGCCGTACGGCTTACTCCACGTCCATCACGAGTAATTGAGCGCCGTCGGCCACTTGGTCGCCGACCGCATAGAGCACTTCCGCGACCTTGCCCGCCGCAGGTGCGCCGATCGTATGCTCCATTTTCATCGCCTCCATGACGATGAGCGGGGTGCCCTTCTCGACGGTGGTGCCGGGTTCAACGAGCACCGCGATGACCTTGCCCGGCATCGGCGCCGTCAAGCGTCCCTCGCCGTGCTCGGCATCAGCCGCATGGGCGAGCAGGTTCTGCCACTCGAACGCGAACGCGCCGCCACGGCAGAACACATGGAACATGTCGCCGTCGATGAAGACGCGGCCCGTGACGCGCGCATCGCCAATACGCACGCCATACTCATGCGGCTCTGCGCCCTGCCACCAGTCGAAAAGCTCGAGCGCGCCGGCGTGCTCGAGTCCGCGCGTTTCACCGTCGCGCGTATAAACGACCTTTACCGGTGCCTCGTCCTCAGGCAAACGCCATTCGATCGTCTGGCGATATCCGCTATTGAGCCGCCAATGCGCGAGCGCATCCCAAGGCGACGTGCCGTGCGCGGCCCCACCCTCGCGCTTGAGCAGCGCCGCGCATGCCAGCGCAAGTGCCTGCTTAAACGGCTTTTCCGCCGGCGCGAACAACGCTTCGTGATTGCGCTCGATCAAGCCCGTATCGAGGTCGGCGATTTGAAACGGCTTGCTCTCGACGATACGTTCCAAGAATGCAATGTTCGTGCTCGGCCCGACAGCTTCACAGGCCTTCAGTGCAAGCGCAAGTCGCGCGAGCGCCGCTTCGCGCGTCGGGCCGTGCACGATCAGCTTTGCGATCATCGGATCGTAAAACGGAGTAATCGTATCGCCCTCGCGGACACCACTGTCGATACGCACGCTCGCGCGCGTCGGCGTGCCGAGCCCGAATTCCACGGCTGCCGGCATCCGCAGGTACTTGAGCGTCCCTGTAGACGGCAGAAAGCCACGCGCCGGGTTCTCGGCATAGATCCGCGCCTCGATCGCGTACCCGTCGATGCGCAATGCATCCTGTGCAAGCGGAAGCGGCTCGCCCGCGGCCACGCGCAACTGCCATTCGACAAGGTCCTGCCCCGTGACCATCTCCGTGACCGGATGCTCCACCTGCAGACGCGTGTTCATCTCCATGAAGTAGAACGCCTGCCCCGTCATGATGAACTCGACCGTGCCCGCGCCGACATAGTCCACCGCCCGCGCGGCAGCAACGGCCGCTTCGCCCATCGCGCGGCGCAACTCATCGGACAGACCGGGTGCCGGGGCCTCTTCGAGGACCTTCTGGTGGCGCCGCTGCACCGAGCAGTCGCGATCGAACAAATAGACGGCGCCGCCATGTTTATCGGCAAAGACCTGCACCTCGACGTGCCGCGGACGCGTCAGATACTTCTCGATCAGCACGCGATCGTTGCCGAAGCTCGACGCTGCCTCGCGCTTGCACGAAGCAAGCGCGGCTGCGAAATCCTCGCGCTTCTCGACGACACGCATCCCCTTGCCGCCACCACCGGCACTCGCTTTGAGCAGCACCGGATAGCCGATCTGGTCGGCCTCACGCTGCA
>CBJMQH010000796.1:0-1725 GCA_966431825.1 uncultured Trinickia sp. | reverse complement strand
CCCGTCGGCCTCGGTCAGCCCGGCGAAATCTGCATTCGCGGGCCGCAAGTCATGGCCGGCTATTGGAACCGTCCCGATGAAACCGCAAAGGTCATGACGGCCGACGGCTTCTTCAAGACGGGCGACATCGGGATCATGGACGAGCGCGGCTACTTCAAGATCATCGACCGCAAGAAGGACATGATTCTCGTGTCCGGCTTCAATGTTTATCCGAACGAAATCGAGGACGTCGTCGCCAAGCATCCCGGCGTGTTCGAGGTGGCAGCTGTCGGCGTACCCGACGAGCACTCGGGCGAGGCCGTCAAACTCGTCATCGTCAAACGCGACCCGGCATTGACCGAAGCCGACGTCATCGCGTTCTGCAAAGAGCAGTTGACGGGCTACAAGCGTCCCCGCGTCATCGAATTCCGCACCGAACTGCCAAAGAGCAACGTCGGCAAGATCCTGCGGCGCGAGTTGCGGGACGCCGCTGTCGCCAAACCGTCGCCCGTCGAGCCGGTTCGCAGCGCCTGAGCAAACGCAGACCGCAAGCCGTTGCCGCTGCCGCAAGCTGCTGTCGCCCGGCATCGCCGACAGCGGGGGCAAACGGTCGCGGGGCCCCGAGCGAGGAAAGAGGGCCAACATCGTCTAAAATCCACGTTTAGCCGGTCTGACGGTGCGCCGAAGGGCGCATCGTGCGTTCGGCGTCGGTTTGCGGCAGTTTTTGCCCATTGGGAGCCGATTGCCGCGCGCGCCGTGCATTGGAGAACAGGATGACGTTGGACGAGTTGATCACCGAGTTTGACCGGGGGCTGCGCTCGATGGCGGGCGTGAGTCGCATGAGCCGCCCTGTGCCGGCGCCGCCGTCCGGAGCTGCACCGTCTGAAATGACGCCCGCAGAACGCACGCATGCAGCCGGGCTCATGCGCGTGAACCACGTCGGCGAAGTCTGCGCGCAAGCGCTCTATCAGGCGCAAAAGCTTGCCGCACGCTCATCGACGCTCAAGCAGGGCTTCGACAAGGCGGCGCAGGAGGAAGAGGACCATCTGGCGTGGACCGCACAGCGGCTGCGCGAACTCGATTCGCGCCCGAGCCTGCTCAATCCGCTCTGGTACACGGGGGCCCTTGCGATCGGTTTTGCAGCCGGCAGCCTCGGCGATAAGGTGAGCCTCGGATTCATGGCCGAAACGGAACGTCAGGTCGAGCAGCACCTGGAAAGTCACCTCGGCACCTTGCCCGAATCGGACCATGCCTCGCGCGCGATCGTCGATCAGATGCGCATCGACGAGCGCGCTCACGGGCAGGCCGCCAAAGACGCCGGCGGCGTCGACCTGCCGTTACCCGTGCGCGCGCTCATGCGCGCCGCCTCGAAAGTCATGACGCGAACGGCTTATTACGTATGATGTCCCGTGTGCCGGGCAACGCAGCGCGTGCTGCCCGGCGCATTCCCCGCCTGCATCTCGCATAAATCCCCCGATCCCACCGTTTCTCGCGCCAATCGGCCGCGTCGCCCGCGTGCTTTCTCATCCATCACTTTCACAAAGCGCGGTAGTGCATTCTTTTTTAACGATTTTCCACTTTAGCGTCTTGTGTGAGCGGTCGCGCGTAAGTCCTTGTTCTAACAAACAAAAAACGGGATTCGCCCTTGACCGGCCTGGGGCGTTCCTCTAAAGTGGGAGACAGTGTGAGAAAGTGTATTTTTGTGGATTGATCGGACCATTTTCGATCGAAGTTTGAGGCGGCGGG
>CBJMQH010000795.1:0-1734 GCA_966431825.1 uncultured Trinickia sp. | reverse complement strand
GGCATCCGCCGCGGCGGCCTGACGGCAGGGCGATCGGCACGGGGCGCCCCGCGCGGGCGCGTTTGAGCGGATCGCATTCAGCCGCCCTGCGACGTTGCGTCGCATGCGTCGAATTGAACCGAATCGATTAAGTTTTCTTAACGGGCAGCCGTTAACACGCGCAGAACCGCACGCACGGCGTCCCACCAAAAAAGGGGGCGTCGCCCGCGCGCGGGAATCACCCTTCGAGGTCCCGGTTCGATGCGCAACAATGGCCCTGTGACTCAGCACGAGTACGAGCTCCCCGACGGCATCACATTGATGTCGACCACCGATGCACAAAGTTACATCACGTACGCCAACGCGGCGTTCGTGGAAGTGAGCGGCTTTTCGCTCGAGGAACTGCAAGGCGAGCCGCATAACGTCGTACGTCACCCCGACATGCCGCAAGAGGCGTTCGCCGATATGTGGGCGACGCTCAAAGGCGGCGAGCCCTGGAGTGCCGTCGTCAAGAACCGCCGCAAGAACGGCGACCACTACTGGGTCCGCGCGAACGCGGTGCCCGTCGTGCGCAGCGGCCGTACGATCGGCTACATGTCGGTCCGCACGAAGGCGACGCGCGAGGAGATCGCCGGCGCGCAGGCGCTGTACCGCGACTTGCGCGAAGGGCGCGCCGGCGGCCGGCGTTTCCATAAGGGCGTGCTCTTGCGAGGCGGCCTGTTGGCGTGGACGAACCTGCGCAAGACGATGTCGGTGCGGACGCGAATCCGTGCAGGGCTCCTCGCGCTCGCGCCGACGCTCGTCGCCGCCGCCTGGCTCTGCGGGGCGACCGGTATCGGGCTCGGGGCGTTTGCACTCGCCGCCGTGATTGCCTCCGGGCTCGTGTCGCTGTGGCTCGAAACGCAGATCGCCGCGCCGCTCGAACGTGTCCGCGCGCATGCGCTCGAAGTGGCAACGGGGCAGTCCAAAACGGCGGCCGAAACCGAGCGTGTCGACGAAATCGGCATGACGTTGCGCACGATCAACCAACTGGGCCTGATGTTCCGTTGGCTCGTCGACGACGTCAGCGAGCAGGTGCGCCACGTGCAGCTGTCGATCAACGAGTTCGCACAGGGCAACACCGATCTGAGCGCGCGCACCGAGCAGGCCGCATCGAGCGTGCAGCAGACCGCATCGTCGATGATGCAAATGACTTCGACGGTCAAGAGCAACGCCGAAACCGCGCTTGCGGCGAATCAGCTGTCGAGCGCCGCCAGCGTGACGGCGACGGAAGGCGGGCGGGCCGTGTCCGAGGTCGTCCATACGATGAACGAGATCACGAGCGCTTCGCGCAAGATAGCGGACATCATCGGCGTCATCGACGGCATCGCGTTCCAGACGAACATCCTGGCACTCAACGCGGCCGTCGAAGCGGCGCGTGCGGGTGAGCAGGGCCGGGGTTTCGCCGTCGTCGCGGGCGAAGTGCGCAGCCTGGCTCAACGCAGTGCCAACGCGGCGAAGGAAATCAAGACGCTGATCGATGCGAGCGTCGACAAGGTCGAGTCCGGCGCGCGGATCGTGGACGACGCCGGCCGCACGATGGACGACATCGTCGCTCAGGTGAAGCGGGTCTCCGATCTCATTGCAGAGATCAGCTCGTCGACGAGTGAGCAGACCGCCGGCGTGGCCCAGGTCGATCGTGCTGTCGGCGAACTCGATAACATCACGCAGCAAAACGCCGCGCTCGTCGAACAGAGCACGGCAGCCCTCGCGAGC
>CBJMQH010000794.1:0-1739 GCA_966431825.1 uncultured Trinickia sp. | reverse complement strand
TGCGCGATACGCTGAGCGATTTCCGCGAGCGGTGCAAGCCATAGCAGCGTCATGAGGGTTTCTCTCACTCCCTCGCCAACGCGCTGCGAATCGTCGATGCCGATGCGTCGGCTTGCCCATTCGCTGCCGAAGTACTCGTGAACGATGCTGTTGATCTGGGCGAGCTCTTCTTGCTGCTCGGGGCCTCCCCCGGTCAACACGACGCCCATCGCGCTGTCCGAAAATGTCCGAATGAGTTCCGCGGAGCCGACAAAGTCCAAACGGCTGTCGAGCGTGTCGGATAGCCTGGCCTTCGTCAGTTGCGCCTCGAGGCTGTCGCTATCCATGCGTTTGAGCGCCTTCCGATAGGACTTCAGATGACCTTTGGCGATGGCTTCGAAGTCTGCCGCTGTCAGCGTGGGCGCTTCGCCATCCTCGACGAGGCCGCGAAGCCAGTGCGAGACGTAAGCATGCTGGCTTCGCGCCAGATTGCGCACGGCGTCGAGCACCGCCGCGGGCGTTTGTTCTGCTTTCGCGAATTGCATGGTCACGCCGCGTTCCTGCATCGCCCTTAATTTATCGCGCAAAGCGGGCTCCAGTTCGCAAAGACGCGCGAGTTCGACGGGCAACGTCCCATCGGGATCGATCGGCGTGAACGCGAAGTGCTCATCGATGAGCTGCTGCGCTTGCATGCCGTTATCGACACCGAGGCCTTCCCAAGTCTCGCGCCGATCCGCGATCCATTGCTGCGTCCCTGGTGGCAGCGCTAGCACGACGTCGGAAGGCAGATCCAACAGATAGCCGGCATTGAATATCTGTGTCGCATCGTTGCCGACGCGCAGAATCACCGGCTGCATCCAGGCCGGCATGCCTTCTGCGGCCGGCTCGGCTGTAAGGCGTGTGCGCTCCGCGGCGCTCAGAGAGCCGAACCAATCGGAAAGCCGCTCAGCTTTGGCTCGGTCCATCCTGTTTTGAGCCACGACTTCGTTTGCGACCTCCGCGAGTTTCCTGATCTTCTGTTTTGGGCTTTCGACGAAGGGAAGGCCACTCCGGATGGCGTTGCCCAACTGCTTCATCGGGTGCGGCGTCGCCTCACCGAGTTCGACAGCGAAGTCGCGAGGCCGGATTTTGATTTCTCTGCGCTGCGCGAGTTCAAGTGCTTTATGAAGGGCGCCCTGCGTTTTCGCGGCGCTGCTCACGAAAGGCACGGCGGGATCGAATGAGGCGCCGGTGGGCGTTTCATCGGCGAGAAGCAGCAATTGCCGCATATGAGGCGGCACGTCGCGCTTGCGCGCATGGTCCTCGGTGGTCGCCGGGCCGGCGTCGCCTGGATTGCCGCTCAGCCCGCTTGCCGGTTCGTCAGGTGTGATTCGCATCTGAATATCGCTCCGTCGTTGAGCGGCGGCGGTCCGGCGCTACCGCATTGCTGTACGCATTCGTTCTCGGGCCATCGGCTGATGACACGATGGCTATCGCCTCGATGCGTACTGTAAAGACGGATGCACCGCTTAGCGGCAGCGAAGGCGCAACGATGCCATGCGCAACGAATCGCGCTTAGATGACTTCGCGAATGATGACGTCATTGCGTGTGCGGGCTATCGAGCTCGGCTAGTGGGTCGGCGCCGACGCTCAGGTTTTCCTACCGAAGTTTCCGTCGATGCTTACCGTCGATCGCACTAATAAAACGCAACGGCGCCTCCGATAGCGCAACAATCGAATGCCTTGTGTGCGAAGAAAGTCGCATGCTTGCGCAAACGTTT
>CBJMQH010000793.1:0-1740 GCA_966431825.1 uncultured Trinickia sp. | reverse complement strand
ACTGGGGGCGAACTGTTATGTGCGCAAGCCGGGGACGTTGCCGGAATTCATGGCGATGCTGCCGGGGACGAAGCCCGAGGATTATCCCGACGGCGAGGCGGCTGCCGCGGAGTGGGTCACGCTGACGACCCACAGCGGCACGCACCTCGACGCCCCCTGGCATTTTCATTCGACGATGGATGCGAGCCTCGGCGAGGCGAAGCCGTCGATCACGATCGATCAAGTGCCGCTCGAATGGTGTTTTCAGGCGGGTGTAAAGCTCGATTTCCGCCACTTTCCGGATGGCTACGTGGTGAGCGCCGACGATGTCGAGGCGGAGCTGGCGCGTATCGGTCATGCGTTGCAGCCGCTCGATATCGTCGTCGTGAACACGCGGGCCGGCTCGCGCTACGGACAGGGCGACTACGTCAACGCGGGCTGTGGCATGGGCTATGAGGCAACCATGTATCTGTTGTCGCGCGGTGTGCGTCTGACCGGCACCGATGCGTGGAGCTGGGATGCGCCGTTTTCGTACACGGCGAAGAAGATCGCCGAAACGGGCGACGTGTCGCTGATCTGGGAAGGGCACAAGGCAGGGCGCGACATTGGCTATTGCCATCTGGAGAAGCTGCACAACCTCGAAGCGTTGCCGCCGACGGGTTTCATGATCAGCTGCTTTCCGCACAAGATTCGGGGCGCTTCAGCGGGATGGACGCGCGCCGTGGCGATTTTTGATGAGAACGATGCGGAGGCGGCAGCATGAGTTTTCCGGCGATACGTCGTGTGGTAACCGGCCACGATGCCAAGGGACGCGCCGTGGTCGTATCCGATGGCCCGCTTCCGACCGTGGTCGAAATCGCTGCGATTCCCGGTACCGTCTTTCACGAAGTGTGGAGTACGTCGGAGTCGCCGGCCATCGTGAACAACGCCCCCGATCCTACGACGGGTGCATTGATGCTGCCACCTCCGAAGCAAGGTACGCGGCTGCGCTTCGTCGATATTCCGCCCGACACGCCGGCGTTTCTTGCGCATGGCGCGGCGAAGATGCACGCAGCGTTTAGCGAAACCGGAGACGCTCACGTATCGACGGTCAAAGCCGACTCGCCCCATCCGCTGATGCATCGGACCGAGTCGGTCGACTATGGCGTGGTGATCGAAGGCGAAATGACGTTGGTTCTGGACAATGCCGAAGTCGCGCTGGCGCAGGGCAGCGTGGTCATTCAACGTGGGACCAACCATGCGTGGGCGAATCGCTCCGGCAAACCGTGCCGGATGTTGTTCGTCCTGATCGATGGCGCTTACGATCCGGCGGATCCGGCGATTGCCGCCGCGCTTGCGGAATTCGGGCAGGGAGGCACCCGATGAAATTTGCCACAGTATCCGATGGTGGGGCGAATGGCCGCTTGCTGCTCGTGTCGCGCGATTTGCGTCACGCGATAGACGCGGCGCCCAGCGCCGACAGTCTGCTCGACGCGCTCGAACGCTGGGACGAGGTTGCCCCCGATCTGCAGGCGCGTTACGACGCGTTGAATGCAGGTGCCGCGGCCGGCATGCGTCCGTTCGACCCGGCGGGCTGCGCCGCCCCCTTGCCGCGCAGCCCGCAGTGGTGCGACGCTTCGGCATTTCTCAATCATGGCCGCTTGATGGAGCAGGCGTTCAATACGCCGCCGATACCCGAATTCGATTCCGTGCCCGTCATGTATCAAGGTGCGAGTGACGATTTTCTCGGGCCCGCCAGCGACGTGCCGTTGCCCGATGAAG
>CBJMQH010000792.1:0-1754 GCA_966431825.1 uncultured Trinickia sp. | reverse complement strand
CAGGCAGCCTGCCCATGCCCCTTACGCCCGATGCCGTTCCTGCAAGGTCCGAATACGCGCCATCGCGGGCTTATCGGCGGTAGTCGACTCGTACATGGCTGCGAGATCGGCCTTGAGCGCCGTACGCGAGCCGCCGTCGAGATAGACCATATGCCCCGACGGATAAAAGCGCGCGGAAAGGTTCTTGCGCACGCTTGCCTCCAGCAGCGGCATCTGCTGCAAGTCGAGCACCGTCTGGTAGAACGGCGTGACGAAGTCGTAAAGCCCATTCGCCGACAACACCTTCAAGTCGACGTTAAGCGCCATCACAGCCGCCAGATCGCCGGCCGTATATAGAATGACGTTGCCCTGCGCATCCTTGCCCTTCTCGGCCCCTGTGGGATCCGTATGACTGAAGTCCCAGTTCTTGAACGTCTGGTCGTTCAGATCGGTAAACGCCGAATTCGACGTGTACTTCAACTGCTCGTTCAGGTACTCGTTCCACATCGTCGTATAGACGCCCGTCACGGCCGTCATCGTCGGGTCGTTGCCGCCCGAGTTCGGATCGATCTGCCCGGCAATACCCGTATCGATGGCCGTCACACGCCCGTCATACGCGCCCAACGCCACGCCTTTCGATTTCAGCAGCGTCGTGAGGAAAAGGGAATTGCCGCGGCTGTCATAACCGGCGATGTCGAGGCTCCAGGCGAGCAGCGTCGTCTTGTCGATACCCGTGTATTCCGCGAGCTTCTCGACGGTCGCGTCGTCGGTCTGCGGAAATTTGCGCAACGCGGCGAGATAGTCCGTCCGCGCAAACTGCGCGACTTCCTCGACGAAGGCATCGAGATCGGTCGGCGTAGGCGATAGACCGAGCTTCTTGTGGTACCACGCATCCGCTGCGGCTGTCGGCAGCGCCCCAACCGGATTGCCGGCCTGAGCGTAGTCGAGAATCGACGACTGCAGCGTGACCCCGTTCAAATCCACGCCGTCCTCGTGTAGCAGGTACGCGAGCACGCAACTGCGGGCCGTACCATATGATTCGCCGAACAAATACTTCGGCGAATTCCAGCGGTTGTTCTTCGTCAGAAATCGCTTGATAAACTGCTTGATCGACCGCGCATCCTGGTCGACGCCCCAGAAATCGCGATTCCGATGCGGCGCCACGGCTGCCGAATAGCCCGTCCCCACGGGATTGATGAAGACGAGATCGCTCTTGTCGAGCAGGCTGTCCGGGTTGTCTTCGAGCTGGTACGGTGCCGGCGGCGTAAAGCTCGGCATCGAAGTCTTGATCCGCTTCGGCGCGAAGGAACCGAGCAGCACGAAGACCGACGACGATCCCGGCCCGCCGTTATAGAAGAACGTAACCGGACGCGATTCTTCCGTCTGGCCGTCCTCCGTGAACGCGACATAGAACATTTTCGCGTTTGGCTGTGAACTGCTCTCGTCCACGGTAACAAGATGCCCGGCTGTCGCCGTGTAGTTGATCTGGCGTCCGCCGATCTCGATCGTGTGATGCGTGATCGCAGCCGTTTCGTTCGTGTCGGTCACCGAATCGTCGGGACCGTTGCCATAGGCCACGGGATCGAAAAACGGCTCGTCGCCCTTTTTTGCGGCAAACATATGCGCCATCGTGGCTCTGCCTGGCGTATGCGTCTGCGAGTTGTGCGGCGACGATTGCAGACTGCCGGTGTCGGGATTCATCGTGATCGCTCCTCGGTGGTGCGTCGGCGTGCGGTCCGACCGTTCGCGCCGACTGCTTTGGCTCAACTGCTCTG
>CBJMQH010000791.1:0-1762 GCA_966431825.1 uncultured Trinickia sp. | reverse complement strand
ACCTCGATTTCAGCATCTTGTCGGCGCGGCCCGACGCCGAGCTCGACACCTCTCGGCGGCTGCTCGGCAGCCGACTCGTGGACGGCTTGATCGTCGCACGCACACTCGTCGATGACCCTCGAATCCGCCTGCTGCAAGCACACGGCTTCCCGTTCGTCGCATATGGGCGCACGGACAGCGCCGCGCCGTATCCCTGGTTCGACTTCGACAACGAGGCGGGGGCGCGTCTGGCGGTCGAGCGGCTGGCGGCGCTTGGGCATCGGCGTATCGCGATGCTCAGTGCACCGCTCTCTCTTAACTTCGCGGCGCAGCGGCGCCAAGGCTTTCTCGCCGCGTTACGGGAGCGCGGCATGACCGCGGAGCCGGCCTGTCTCGTCGAATGTCCGTTTACTCAGCAGGGAGGCTACGAGGCCGCGCGCCGGCTGCTTGCGCTCCCGGAACGGCCGACGGCCTTGTTCGTCGACAACAACATTGTGGGTGCCGGCGCTTTTCGTGCGGTCGTGGAAAGCGGTCTTGCAATCGGGCGCGACGTTTCGCTGATCGTATACGACGGCGTGCCGCCCGAGATTGCGTCGCCGCACCGTGTCACGGCTGTCACGCAACCGACAGGACATGCCTCAGGTGTGGCGCTCGGCGAACTGATCGTCGATATCATCGCGGGCGGCGAGCGCAACGTCCATCGGCTTGTGCGTCCGGAAATAGAGGCGGGTGATACCGATGGGCCGCCTGGCTAGAGCCGATGTCGGCGGCGCGTATGGCCAGTCGCTCCAGCGTTACGCCAAGGCGCGCCCGATGAACGACGCGACGGCCTCGGTCAGGGGGCCTGGCGCGTCGCGATGCGGTGAATGGCCGCCTTCGGCAAGGCGGCACACCTGCGCATGTGCCACCCGGCTGGCGATCGCGTCGATCTGCGCCATGCTCGCGTAGTGATCGTCGTGCGCCTGAATGGCCAGCAATGGGCACGCGATGCGGGGTAACGCGTCGAGCATGTTCCACGCACGAAACGCAGGGTCGAGCCAGATATCGTTCCATCCATAGAAGGCCGAATCGACGTCCGCGTGATAGCGCGCGAGGCGTGCACGCAGCGCCGTCGTTTCGTAGAGGATGCGCGTCTGCGCGATTCCTTCCACCGTAACGGCTTCGACGAACTCGTGAGGTGCGATCACGACCGCACCTGCCAGCGCTGTGAGAAAACGGCTCGCATAGTGCAGCGCGATCGTCCCGCCGTCGCTATGACCGATAAGCCACATTCGCCTGCGCTCGTCTGCGCCGATACCGACTGCATCGAGCAGTGCCGGAAAGACGTCGTACGCTTGCCGCGCCAGGTAGTCGACCGGCCACTTCTCGTTGCGTGTGCGTGGTGTCGATTGCCCATAGCCTGGGCGCGAATAGAGCAGCCCGCGCATGCCCAGGCGGTCGCAAACGGTCTGAGGCCACTCGCGCCAAATCGCAATCGAGCCCAGGCCTTCATGCAGGAATACGACGATCGGTGCATCGCAAAGATGCGCATTCACCCAGCAATATTCGAGGCTCAATGGGCCGCGCTCGGCCGCGGCCGGCAACGCAGCGAATCGAACTTCGGGCGAGGGAGACGGACGATCCATAGCGGGCAGTACTGCACGAGACTTTCGTTGGTGTGCCCGCCATCATACCCGCGCTGCCGACCCGCTGCCGGCCCCATGTGCCGCGGCCGCACCCGCCCAGTATTTGTAGGAGTCCAAATCAAAAAGGCGAGCCACAGGGCTCGCCGTGAAAGCACGTC
>CBJMQH010000790.1:0-1774 GCA_966431825.1 uncultured Trinickia sp. | reverse complement strand
CTGCATCAGCGCGTGAGCGCGCAAGCGAGAGACGAGGTCGAGCTCGGCCGGCCCGATCTCGAGGAGCAGGTGTGTATCGCCGCTGAGCCGTGCGACCAGCCGTTCGCGCTCCGCGCCCGTGTCGAGCACGATCGGCGACGTCAATCGCCTGCCGGCCCGAACGGGCGCGGCAGGTTCGATTTCAAGCGTCTCCAATTCCCGCTTGCGCAGGCGCGCCGCCTCGCGCGCTGCCTCGACATCGACGGGAACGAAGCGGACCTTGTCGCCGGCCTTCAGTTGACCGATATGCCAGCGGTCCGCCTCGATGATCGTGACGGGGCAGACGAAGCCGCCAAGGCTTGGGCCGTCTGGCCCGAGAATCACCGGCATGTCGCCGGTGAAATCGACGGCACCGACCGCATAGGGGTTGTCGTGGATATTCGACGGGTGCAGTCCCGCATCGCCGCCGTCCTCGCGCGCCCATTCGGGTTTCGGGCCGATTAGCCGCACACCGGTGCGGCTCGAATTGAAATGGATTTCCCACTCCGTTTCGAAGAATTGCGCCATGTAGCGCTCGGTGAAGTACTCCGGGGCGCCGTGCGGGCCGTAGATGACGCGCAAGGTCCGAACGGCTTCGAGCGGCGGTACCTCGCTGAGCGCTGCACCCGCCTCTCGATGATGGAGCGGATAGAGATGCAGCACGTCGCCGGCGCGTAGTGCACGGCCGCCATGCCCGCCGAACTGCCCGAGCGTGAACGTGCTGCGGCTACCGAGGTAGACGGCCACATCGAACCCGCCGCGGACGCAGAGATAGGCGCGCGCACCGGCGCCGCGTATCGTGCCGAGCGACAACGTCGATCCGGCCGGCACGAAAAGACTCGTGTGCATGGGCTGGGCCGCGTCGTCGAGCAGCACCGGGATGTCGGCACCCGTGACGGCAACGACCGCATCGGTGCCGAACCGCAGCGTGGGCCCGCTCATGGTGATTTCGAGCGCCGCGGCATCGGGTGCATTGCGGAGCAGCCGGTTGCCGAGTTGCATGGCGCGGTCGTCCATCGGTCCCGACGGCGGGATGCCGACGGCCCAATAGCCGAGCCGGCCGGGAAAGTCCTGCACGGTCGTCTGCGTGCCGCCGCTCACGACTTCGACAGTGCAGGCGCGATAGGCGAGCCCTTCGAGGCACCGGGTCCACGGCTCGCCGGAGGCGAAGGGGCGGTCGTCGAGGATCTGCCCCAGATAGTCGCGGTTCGTCTCTACGCCGTAAATGCGCGTGGCTTGCAACGCGTCCTTGAGGGCGAGACGCGCGGCTTCGCGTGTCGGCGACCATGCGATGAGCTTGGCGAGCATCGGATCGAAGTAGGGCGGTACCTCGCAACCGGCTTCGATCCAGGTATCGATGCGCAGCGCGCGGCCATCGGCAGCCGGAAACGCGACATCGGTCATGAGCCCCGGGCTCGGTTTGAAGTCGCGGCCCGGGTCTTCCGCATAGAGCCGCGCCTGAATCGCATGGCCGCGCGGGGTCAAGCCCGCCGCCAGCACATCGAGCGGTGCCAGCGTGCCGGCCGAGAGCTCGACCATCCAGCGCACGAGATCGACACCCCACACTTGCTCGGTGACGCCGTGCTCGACCTGCAGCCGCGTATTGACTTCGAGGAAATAGAACTGCCGGGCGGCGCTGTCGTAGACGAATTCGACCGTGCCGGCGGAGCGATAGGAGACGGCTTTCGCGAGCTTGACGGCGGCTTGGCACAAGGCCGACGCGATGTCGTCGGGCAAACCGGGCGCAGGGGTCTCT
>CBJMQH010000789.1:0-1774 GCA_966431825.1 uncultured Trinickia sp. | reverse complement strand
AGTGCTTGATCGACACGCCGCGGCGCGTCTGCTCTTCGTACAGGAACGCCTCGACGAGCAGCGACGTGGCGAGGATCTTGTTACGCGGGCTGTAAAGCAGGTTCGCACGCGGCACATGCGTCGCGCAGACCGGCTTGCACTTGCCGCAGCGCAGGCAGTCCTTCACCGAATCGGCAATCGCGCCGATGTCGGACTGCTGCATGATCAGCGACTCGTAGCCCATGAGCCCGAAGCTCGGCGTGTACGCGTTGCGCAGGTCCGCGCCCGCAAGCAGCTTGCCCTTGTTGAAGCGCCCTTCCGGGTCGATCCGCTCCTTGTACGCGCGGAAGTCGGCAATCTCGGCATCGGTCAGGAATTCGAGCTTCGTGATGCCGATTCCGTGCTCGCCCGAAATCACCCCGTCGAGCGAGCGCGCGAGCTTCATGATGCGCTCGACGGCCTTGTGCGCATCCTGCAGCATCGCGTAGTTGTCCGAATTCACCGGAATGTTCGTATGCACATTCCCATCGCCGGCGTGCATGTGCAGCGCGACGAACACGCGGCCGCGCAGCACCCGCTTGTGAATCGCCTGCGCCTCTTCGAGGATGGGCTTGAACTCGCCGCAGTTGAAGATCTGGCGCAGTTCGGCCCGGATCTCCTGCTTCCAGGACACGCGCACCGTGCGGTCCTGCGTCACATGGAAGACCGAGGCCAGCGGCTGTGCATCGGCGCGATCGGCGAACTTCTCCGCGAGACCTGCGTAGCCGAGCTGCACGAGGTAATGCTGTGCCTCGCGCAGCGGCATATCGAGCTTGTCGCGCAGGAACTGCCAGCGCGCGCGAACGCGCTGCAGCAGTTCGAGCGCATGCTGCACGCGGTCTTCGAGCAGTTCGGCGCTCGGGATCTCGTTCGCATCGTCAGTCTTCCCGAGCGGCAGATTGCCGGCCTCGAAGAACGCTTCGAGCGCATCGACGAGTTCGAGCTTGTTCTTGATCGACAGCTCGATGTTGATGCGCTCGATGCCGTCCGTGTATTCGCCCATACGATTGAGCGGAATCACAACGTCTTCGTTGATCTTGAACGCATTCGTGTGCTTCGCAATCGCCGCCGTGCGGCTGCGATCGAGCCAGAACCGCTTGCGCGCTTCGGCGCTGACCGCAACGAAGCCCTCGCCGCTCTTGCCGTTCGCCATGCGTACGACTTCCGACGTGGCGCTTGCCACCGCATCGGCGTCGTCGCCGACGATGTCGCCGATCAGCACCATCTTCGGGAATGCATTGCGCTTGCTCTTCGTCGCATAGCCGACCGCACGCAGGTAACGCTCGTCGAGGTGTTCGAGCCCCGCGAGGATCGCACCGCCGTGCTTGGCCGTCTCGAACAGGTAGTCCTTGATTTCGACGATGCTCGGGATCGCCTCGCGGGCCTGACCGAAGAACTCGAGACACACCGTGCGCGTATGCGCCGGCATCTTGTGCAGCACCCAGCGCGCCGACGTGATGAGGCCGTCGCAGCCTTCCTTCTGCACACCCGGCAAACCCGCCAGGAATTTATCGGTCACGTCCTTGCCAAGGCCTTCCTTGCGGAAACGACGCCCCTCGATCGCAAGCACTTCGCTCCTCAGGAGCTTTTCGCCCGGCGCGTATTCGCCGTCGAACCACTTGAGCTCGAAGCGCGCGACATCGACGTCGTGGATCTTGCCAAGGTTGTGCGCAAGGCGCGTCACTTCGAGCCAATTACCCTGCGGGTCGACCATCCGCCACCACGCCAGGTTGTCGAGCGCGGTGCCCCACAGCAC
>CBJMQH010000788.1:0-1787 GCA_966431825.1 uncultured Trinickia sp. | reverse complement strand
GCGCGACATGTGGTTGACAGGTTTTGACGCACCGTGCCTGCACACGATGTATGTGGATAAGCCGATGAAGAGCCACAGCCTGATGCAGGCGATTGCGCGGGTGAATCGTGTTTTCAAGGACAAACCGGGCGGCCTTGTCGTCGATCTTGCGGAAGGTTTCCGACAGAGTCTTGCCGCCGATGCCGCCGAGCGCCGTTGCCGCCACGTCCTTCGCTTCGGCGATCTGTTGCTTCGCCTGCAGAATGTTCGAGCGTGCGTTCAGATCGTTGCGACGTTGACGCATATCGGCAATCTGCGCTTTCAGATGGTCGACCGACGGCTGCAACGTCGCCAGTTCCTTCGCGAGCGCGTCGCGCTCGGTCTCGGCATTCGCTTGTGCTGCGAGCGCCTCGCGTGCGAGGCCTTCATCGCCCGCTTGCAGCGCGCGTTTTGCGCCGTCCTCGTACTTGCGGGCCTTTTCGTTCGCGGCGTCGAGCTTGCTCTGCTGCGTCGCGACCTGCGCTTCGATCTCGATCAGCGCATTCTCGGCGCGGCCGATGCTGTCGTCGAGCTCGCGCACGATCTGCCGCGCGTCACGCGACGGGTCCTGAACGGAATCCGCCGCATCGTTCAAGAGGCCCTTGACAGTGCGCGAAATGGAGTCGAATAGCGACATGAAATCCTCCGTAAATTGAAGTCGGCGCCTGGCCGGTGCAGCGTGTACGGTCGTTCCCGATACTCTACGCTGCATTCGCGGCGGCGGCGTGTGGGCGATATCGGGGCGCGAGAGCGCAATTGCAATAGCTGCCGCGCCGTTTTGTCCCCGACTCTGCTGCCGCCCGCGGATAGTACAACAGCACATCGTTAAATCGTGCTTAAAAACCGGACGAATTCGTCCGGGTCCGCGTGGCGGTGAAAAGGTAGCGAACGGGGCTTACGCGTCGCTTTTGGGATGCAAGCTTTCAATCTGAAAGTACACACGCCGACGCCGCGCATTGCGCCGCCTTGCGCCGGCCGTTGCGGTCTTCATGCGAAGCTGCCGCCGGCGGGCGCTGCATCGTCGGGCCAGCCCGAATCGGCGTCCTCGCGCCAGCTGTCGGGAGCGCTCGGTTTGGGCGCCGTTTTCGCTTTGCGGCGTGGCGGACCGGAGACGGGTGCGCGGGAGCGGGAATCGTCGATTGGGGCCGTGCTTTGGGCGGCCGTCACACGTGCAACGGTGGCTTCGTTCTCGCGCAATTCGAGCGCGCGGCGTGCCGCTGCTGCGTCGAGGGCGGCTTCGGCCTCGGCTTTGGCGGCCAACACGCGCGCAACCGTGGCTGCGACCGATAGGGCGGACGCATTCGGGTCGGGCGTCTCGCTGGGCGCAAGGGTCTTTGCCTCGGTGTTCGCCTGGGTTTGCGTGCGCTGCGCGAGGCCGTGCGCCACGCGTTGCAAGGTGGCATCGAGCGCGTCGCCCGTCTGGGCGGCATGCAGGCGATCCACGATGTTGGCGGTGCGGACCTGCTCCCCGGTTGCTTCGTACTCGAGCAGCGCGCGGCGCAGCAGTTCGCTGATACTGACGTTCAGGCGTTGTGCAGTACTGAGAATCGCCCGTTTTTGGGCGGGCGTCACGAAGACGACGAGGCGCTCGCTGCTTTTGCTCATGCTGGGCTCGCGGACGTTGAAGGCAAAATGAACGCAAAAAGGTCACCGTAATGTCACCGTCGGCAAGCTCGCACTGCCGCGCGGCGATCCCATCATATGGCCAATCGGGGCCGGCGCGAAACATGCAAAATATTCGTTGCATGCCACGATCCGGCACCGCGGCC
>CBJMQH010000787.1:0-1791 GCA_966431825.1 uncultured Trinickia sp. | reverse complement strand
CGGCGGCCAGGCTGTCGTTCTGCATACTCGTTTGCATCTGAGTCACGGGAAAGTGGAAAAGAAACAGCAAGCTTCAAGCGCCAGACGGCAGACCGCGTCCTTATGCCGCACGCCGCGTACCTGATCAGTGTAATGTGGCGAGAACAAAATAACGGGACAAACTTTGTCGAGAACAAGACAACGCTCGCAGCGCCTTTTTGGTGCGGTATAAAGCGGTGGCCGCACTTCCGGTGATCCCGGGAGGCGGCAAAAGGGCGGCGATCTCCGGGTTTTACATATGTGCTCCACGCTAAAGAAGTACGGGGTCGTTGCCGTATATACGAGCACGGTCACAAGCATCGTGCGTCGCACCGTTGCGACGGTGTGTCCGTAAAAGAGAAGAGGGGAACGTTTATGAAGGCAGTGTCGGTGGGCAGGCGTGCGGCGGCGGGTTTTCTCGCGGAGGGCGCAACCGCCGGAGGCGCAGCTTCGAGTGCAGGTGGGCGCTCGGGCAAAGCGGGGGTGAAGTCGAAGCTGAACGGGTTGTCGGTGAAGGCGTCGCTACGCCTTGCATTTGCGGTGCTGCTGGCCGGTACGTTCGCGATCGGCGTGTTTTCGCTGACTCAGATCAGCCGGCTCAATGGTTCGACAAAATCGATTTACGAGCAGGGTCACGTAGCGAGTCGTGCTGCGGAGGAGATTCGCGCGAACGTGTTGCGTGCGAGCCGCGCGCAAAAGATGCTGCTGACCGCGACGACGGCCAAGGAGCGCGACGAACTCGGCAACGACGTCGAGCAAGGCCTGACGGCCATCAACGGTGAACTGTCGACGCTGCAACAGTACACCGACGCGTCGGACGGCCCGGCGCTCGCGTTGCAAAAGAAGTTCTCGACGGCAATTTCGACGTGGGCATCGCATCTGCGCGATTTCGTCACGTTGGTCAAGGCACAGCCGCTCGATCTGTCGCAGATGAACTGGCAGGTCGGCACCCAGGACGTCTCGCTGCTCGTCGAAACGGGCAAGCTCGAGAAGTCGGTTGACGAACTCGTGGCGCAGCGCGGCGCGGCGGCAAAGGCGACGATCGAGGCTTCGGGCTTCATCTTCAAGTCGTCGTTCGTCATGATGGCGGTGATGACGGGCGGGCTGATCGTGTTGGCGGTGCTCGTGAGCGCATGGGTGGTGCGGCGGCTGACGCGCCAGCTCGGCGGTGAGCCGGCTTACGCCAAGGACATCGCCAGCCACATCGCGGCCGGCGATCTGTCGAACCGTATCGCGTTGACGAAGAACGATCGGTCGAGCATGTTGTACGCGCTGTCCGAAATGCAGACGGGGCTCTCGTCGACGGTTGCCGATATTGCGGCGAGCGCCGAGGCGATCGCATCGGCGGCTGGCGAAATCTCGATGGGCAACCTCGATCTGTCGCAGCGCACCGAGCAGCAGGCCGTTTCGCTCGAGCGTACCGCGTCGAGCATGGAAGAATTGACGTCGACGGTGCGTCAGAATGCCGATAACGCGAAGCAGGCGAGCTCGCTCGCGAACAATGCGTCGGAGATCGCCTCGACCTGCGGCGGCGTGGTGTCGCGCGTGGTGACGACGATGGGCGAGATCAACGATAGCGCCAAGAGCATCGGCGACATCATCGGCGGGATCGACGGCATTGCGTTCCAGACGAACATTCTGGCGCTCAACGCGGCCGTCGAGGCGGCGCGCGCAGGCGAGCAGGGCCGAGGTTTCGCGGTCGTGGCCGGTGAAGTGCGCAGTCTCGCACAGTGCAGTGCGTCGGCGGCCAAGGAGATCAAGGCGCTCAGCAAT
>CBJMQH010000786.1:0-1800 GCA_966431825.1 uncultured Trinickia sp. | reverse complement strand
GACTTCCTCGGCACCGGCGCGGGCAGCGTGCTGTCCGGCCTGTTCGGCGCCTTTCCGGTCAATGCCAGCCCGCCGCGCACGGGCATCGTCGCCGAGACCGGCGGACAATCGCAGCTCGCCGGCATTGCGGCAGCGCTGATCGTGCTGGCGCTGCTCGCCTTCGGAACGGGATTGCTGCGCCATGTACCCGACGCAGCGCTCGGCGGCATCCTGCTGTTCGTGGCGCTGCGGATCATCCGCACCAGGCAGATCGTCACGATCTACCGCCAGTCGTTCAGCGAATTTCTGCTGATCGTCGCCACCGCCGCGCTGATCATCGTGCTGCCGATCCAGCAGGGTGCGTTCCTCGGCATCATGCTGTCGCTGCTGCACGGCATCTGGAGCACGACGCGCGCACGGCTCGTCGAATTCGAGCGCGTGCCGGGCACCACGATCTGGTGGCCGGCGCATCCGCACATGACCGGAGAGCGAATCGAGGGCGTTACCGTAATCGGGTTCCAGGCGCCGCTGTCGTTCCTCAATGCGCCGAGCTTCCGGAGCGACGTCGCAAAAGTGCTCGGCACGGCAGCGCCGCAACTGCTGGTGCTGGAGGCGAGCGGCATGGTCGAGATCGACTTCACCGCAGCGCAGATCCTGCTCGACGTCTTCAAGGTGTGCAACGCGCAAGGCGTCACGGTTGCGCTGGCCCGGCTGGAATCGGTGCGCGCGCAGGACGCGTTCGAGCGTTTCCGCCTGTTCGACGCCTTGCCGAGGGAGCACGTCTTCCACAGCGTGGACGAAGCCGTGCAAAGATTGGCGAAGTAAAACGGTGGCTCTAGGTTAAGCCAGTCGTGCCGCGGGTTCCAACCTCTCCGCTTGCGGGAGAGGGAGCGCACCGGCTTCGTGGAAGCAGTCGCGCTTACTCCACCAGCGTGGGGTGATCCCGCTGCACCGTCTCGCGGATCCAGCTGGCGTGGATCGCGCGGAAAAGGATCTGCGCCGTCTTGATGTCGTTCGCGGTCATGCAGAGGTCGACGATGCGATGCACCGCGTCGTCACGCATCAGATCGTCGGAGATCTTCATCGCGATCTCCATCGCAACCTTCGCCGCGCGCTCATAACGAGCACGCTCGCCCTTGTCGCTTCGTGCACAGCCGATGGCGCTATGGGCCGCGGCGCCACAGATGGCGCTGATGCGCGCGACGGCGTCGATGTCGCCGAGCGGCCACTCGATCGCCTCGTCCCAGATCTCCTGTCGCGATTTGCGAGCGAACCACTTCATTGCCCCATCACCCGCGGTCTTCCGCTTCAGGGTTACTCAGCATAGAGAGATCAATCGAGATCGGCGAGCCGATTCTTGCACCATGCTCCTTCGCCTGATGCATTCAAGATGTTCGACGCGGTCCGATGGCTTCGAATTGTGCCTTCTGCTCGTCATTGAGCGTGCCGTAAAAATCCTCCAGCGCCGCGCGAACCGACTTGACGCCGTCGAGCATGATTTCGAGCCGCTTGCGAACCGCGGCCATGCGCGCCGGCGGCGTCATCACCTCACCTGGCTGACACGCCGCCTTCAGAGATGCACTGACCTTGTCGCTGGTATCCTGGAGCACTTGCAGCGCTGCGCGCTGGGTGTCGTTGGGATGAAGCCTCGCCTCGAGGTCGGCGCCGGGCCAGTCGGGCGCAACGGGCGCACCGCAATTCTGGATCAACGACGCCCCGGCACTGCCGGAAGCTGTCGCGCGCCGCTGGTCTTCAGCCAGTGCATTGAAGCGCGCCTTCTGTTCGTCGGTGAGTGAGCCGTAGAATCTTTCGAGCGCAGGT
>CBJMQH010000785.1:0-1808 GCA_966431825.1 uncultured Trinickia sp. | reverse complement strand
GAAACGAGCGGATCGGTCGTTGAATCGGATTGTTCGCCCGCCAGCGGATCGAAAACGTTCGGTTGTCCTGCGGAAGCTGGACTCATTGCGCTCTCCAAAGTGATGGTGTGTGTATCGAGACGCACGCTTGCGTGCAGTTGCCGGCCGCGCGGCGCACCGACCCGAAGGGAAGCGGCTCCCAGTGGCGCCCCCTCCGCATAACGCAGGGCGGGTTGCCAGCCGACCAGTACGTCGTGCCGGCGCAGCGACGCGAGCACCGTGGGCGAACACAATCGGCTTCGCAGTCGCAGCGTGGCGGGTACGGTCAGATCTCCGACCCGATCGAGATCGGCGCGCTCGGGTGTCGGAGCCCAGGTCTGCTCGTAAGCTTGCGCAAGACGTTGGGGCACGTCCGTGACGATCGCCCCGACCCTGGTATCGTTGGCGGCGAGCATGAGATGCAGCCCCGCCATCGAGCGATCCGGCGCTTCGCATGAGAGCGAGCGGACCTTCGGCCGTGCACCTTCGACATCGAGTTCGGCGAGAAAGTCGGCAAGCCAGAAGTTGGCGAGCGCGCTTGTTCGGTCTGGATCGAGTGCGTCGCATATCGTATGGAGTGCAGAATGTTGAGTTCCGTCCACGAGAACCGAAGCCGGGCCGTGGGCACTATCGAGGTCCAGCCTCAGCGGCCGCGCGAACGCGGGTGTTGCAAGCCCGCCCACCGTCAGGCCGCGTGCCAGCCCCGGATGCGACGTGTGGCGAACGCACAGTGCACGCGTCAGCCGCGCGAGTGCGTGGGTGTAGCGTGGTAGCTTCTTTGCGAGCGAATGCTGCGAGATAGAGTCCATGACCTGTTTAATCTCCAGGGGCAAGGGGGCAGCGTCAGGCCGCTATGTCGATGCCGATGTCAAGGCGGCGATCGAGTGTTTCGTTCAGGCGTACCCGCAACGCATCCTTGTTCTCCGAGAGTAGTTGGGCCGAGCGCGGGCTCGACGTTTCGAAGCGAATAGCGAGGGACACGGGCGAAAGCTGCAAGTGGAGTAACGTGTCGGGGAGAACGGCGGGGTTCATCGGGAGCGTAACGGCCCAGGCCATATCGTCCGCGGTACCCGAGGTTTGGCAAAAGCGCGCTATCCGTTCCGCAAGCTCCCGCGCGAACACTTCGGCATGCATGGCTGTCGCGCACAGATGGGTGATCTGTTTTCCGAGGTCGGCGTTGGCGATGTCGTTGACGCGCGCCGGTGCTTCATGTGCCCTCGCCGCGCGGGTTGTGCGGTCGGCGGGGGCGTGCTGCGGCTCATGACCTGTGGGGGGCATCGGAGGCGGACCATCCGCGTGGGCATCGTGCGGTGGCGCAGTCGTGGCTGCCTCGGTTCTCTCGTCGAGCGCCGGCTCATCGGCGGGCACGTCGGCCGTGCTGCTGCCGAAGCCCGGCCCGCGCTCTGTCGATGTTGCGGCCTGTTCGGCGAGCAGGCGAAACAGCTGAACGATCCGCGTATTCGACGGTGTGGCGGCGAGTGCAGGGCGGGCTGCCCCGCTACCCGGAACGATGCGGATTTCGTGAGGGTTGAGCACGCGTTCTGACATGACGGTCCTCTCGTTAGAACGTGAGCCTGCCGACCGGCGTCAGATGTGCGTCCGATCCCAGTTCCTGGAACGAATAGACGGGGAGCGACGGCAATCGCTGTTCGATCATGCGGCGAATGTAGCGGCGGATATCCATTGCGGCGACCACCGAGAGGTGAGCGACAGGATCGGGGCCGCAAGCGTCCTGGAGGTTGCCGAGCAACGTGTCGATGTGAGCGGGCTCGAGCGCCAGAAAATTCCCG
>CBJMQH010000784.1:0-1809 GCA_966431825.1 uncultured Trinickia sp. | reverse complement strand
CGGCAAGGCAGCGCTCGAAATGGTCGCGAATCGCGGGAACATCGATCTGGCATTAGTCGACCTTTGTATGCCCGGCATCTCAGGTGTCGAGACGGCGATCCAGATTCGGGAAATCCGTCCCGACATCGCCATCTGCCTGATGAGCGGCTACAACGACGAGTTTGCCGAGACCGAGTTCACCAGCGATTCCATAGACGCGGACTTTCTGCAAAAGCGGGATCGACAAAGCAACCTCCTTAAACTTGGCGCGCGGCGACGGGCTCGAGGAGCTTCGCCGGCAGCTTGAATTCGACTTTCTCTTCGCGGCCGGCCATCGTCTCGACTTCGACGGGCCCGAGCGCGCGCAGCGCATCGATCACATGTTCGACCATTTCCTCAGGCGCCGATGCGCCGGCCGTCAGACCGACCGTGCGCGCACCGGCGAACCACTCGGGCAACACTTCCGACCCGTCCGCCACGAGGTAGCTCGGCACGCCGCTTTCGGCACCGATCTCGCGCAAACGGTTCGAGTTGGAACTGTTCGTTGCCCCCACGACGAGCAGCACGTCGACATGCGTGCTCAATTCACGCACCGCCGCCTGCCGGTTTTGCGTGGCATAGCAGATATCGCGCGTGTCGGGCCCGACGATATCCGTGAACTTGCGCGTCAGCGCCTCGATGATGCCGCGCGTGTCGTCGACGGACAGCGTCGTTTGCGTCACATACGCGAGCGGCGTATCGGTCGGCAGCTCGAGCGTGGCCACTTCGGCTTCGCTCTGCACCAGCAGCACCTTTCCCGGAATCTGGCCGATCGTGCCTTCCACTTCGGGGTGACCGGCATGGCCGATGAGAATCAGCGTGCGGCCGGCCGCGACATACTGGCGACCCTGCACATGGACTTTTGTCACGAGCGGGCAGGTCGCATCGAGCACGTCGAGGCCACGCGCCTGTGCGTCGTGCTCGACGCTTTGCGCCACGCCGTGCGCGCTGAAGATGGCGACGGCGCCATGCGGTACCTCGTCGAGCTCTTCGACGAAGCGCGCGCCTTTGCTGCGCAGGTTCTCGACGACATGTCGGTTGTGCACGATCTCATGGCGCACATAAACGGGGGCGCCGTGCCGTTGCAACGCGCGATCGACGATCTCGATCGCCCGGACAACGCCCGCGCAAAAGCCGCGCGGCTGGGCAAGGATGACTCGCATGTGTGGCGAACTCCGACTGAATCGGGGTATCGAAGAAGCCGGCGCGATGCGGCTCGATTGCCCAGACTCCAAATATTATTAGAAAGCGGGCGTGATAGCCGGCAAACCGAAACCAAACGCGCATTCTAACGCTATCGGGCTGCACGCGCTTCCACGACCGTTGCCACCGTTGCAAGAATGCCTTACGGCACGGCACCGGGCAGTTCGCGCGCATCGCGCCGCAACCCAAGTAAACTGTCCGCCGCGCCTGCAAACTATTACGTTTTCATTACGAATCGACGCACGACCCCACTTATGCCCCCGGTCCTCACGCTTTTCATTGCTTCTGCCACCGTGCCTGAGAGGCACGCATGAGCATTGCTTTCATTGTCCTTTCGGTGCTTTCGCTCATTATCTGGTGCGTGCTGCTTTTCGCTCGCGGCGGTTTCTGGCGTACGCGGCCTGCCGCGGCGTTGCCGTTGCCGCCGGCCGGCGCGCTCGGCGACCAGCCGGCCGTCGTCGCCGTCGTTCCGGCCCGTAACGAGGCCGATGTCATCGGACCGGCGTTGACTTCGCTGCTGCAGCAACAGTATGCGGGGGCGTTTCACGTCATCGTCGTGGACGATCACAGCACCGACGGCACGGGCGA
>CBJMQH010000783.1:0-1812 GCA_966431825.1 uncultured Trinickia sp. | reverse complement strand
ACGAGATCGAATTGCAACCCCAACCAGCGGCAACGCAGCGCGAGCCGCGCGCGCGGTTCTCGCTCACGGCCGACGAACGGGCATGGATCCGGCAGCATCCGGTTGTGCGCGTCGGCGTGCAGCGGCTCGATCCTCCCTACGACTTTCTTGACGACAACGGCGCGTGGCGCGGACTCGGCGCAACGCTGCTGCGCCAGTTCGCACAGACCGCACAGTTGCATTTCAAGCCGGTCCTGCTCGAAGAGCGGCGTGCGGTGGCCGATGCGCTGCGAGACGGCGAGGTCGATCTGGTGTCGTCGTTTCCGCTCGGCAACGGGGGGCCGACCGGCGTCATCCTGACTCGACCTTACGACAGCCTGCCTTGGGTCTTCGTGCGCACCACCGACAATCCCGCGAGGGTACGTCGCGTGGCGACGGTTCCTTGGCGTATGAAGCGCGTCGCGCCGGTCCCGCCGTTCGGCGATGCGACGATCGTCGCGCGTTCCACCACGGCGGACGCGTTGCGTGCCGTGCTGGCCGGCAACGCCGATGCGGCGCTCGTGAACGTCGTCGCCGCCGAGGATCTCGGCGATCGCTACTTGCGGCGCCGGCTGTCGATCGACACGACGATCGCAGGTATCGAGCGCAACGGCTTCGCGGTAGCGGCGCGCGATGACGTGCTCGCGCAGATGCTCGATCGCTATCTCGCATCATACGATCCCCGGGAACTCGCCCGGCTCGCCAGCCGCTCCCGGCCCGTCTCGGTCGTCCTCGGCTACGACAAGCGGTCCGTCATTGCTGTGGCACTCTCGATCGCCGCTGTCGTGGCTGCGGTGCTGGGTTCGTTGCTCTGGGCGTATCGGCGCACGCGCGCCGCGCAGCGCTCGGCCGTGATAGCGCGACGGGAGGCTGTCGCGGCGCGCGAACAGGCCGAGGCGGCCGACCGCGCGAAATCCGCTTTCGTCGCGATGATGAGCCACGAAATCCGTACGCCGATGAACGGCGTCGTCGGCGTGATCGATCTGCTCGGGGCGCTGCCTGCCACGCCACAGCAGCGGCGCTACCTCGACATTGCGGATGCGTCCGCAAAACTGATGCTGCGGGTCGTCGACGATACGCTCGACTTTCTCAAGATCGACCAGGGGGCACTGTCGCTGCAGAGCGCACCGTTCGATTTCTACGCGCTTTGTGGAAACGTCATCGAGCTCTTCGCGCCGCTCGCACAGCGCAAAGGACTGCCGCTTTATCCCGCCGTCATGCCGCATTTCGATCGAATGATCGTTGCCGATGAGGCACGCGTTCATCAAATCATGACGAACCTGCTGTCGAATGCGATCCGTTTCACGAGCGAAGGGCATGTGCTGCTCGAGGCGCGCCTGCGTGTCGGGCGCAAAGGGCAATGGCTCGAACTCGTCGTGGCCGACACCGGTATCGGCATGACGCAGGATTACCAGCGGCGAATGTTCACCCCGTTCACCCAACAGGACGGCTCGACCACGCGTCGGGTGGGCGGAACGGGGCTCGGTCTGTCGATCGTCAAGCGCGTCGTCGATCTGATGAACGGAACGATCGATGTCACGAGCGAGCCGCGCCGCGGCACACGTGTGTGCGTACGTATGCCGGTCACGCTTGATGCGCGTTGCCGCGATCGCGTGCGCGCCGATGCGACCCGCGTCCGCATACGGATGCCGCTCAAGGCGATGACGGTCGCGGTGCTCGCGCTCGTGCGCAAATCGAATGCAACACGCGTGCGGGCGCCGGGCGACACCGCCGACATCGACATCAGCGTGGATGGCACGGGCGCGATCGTTGTCGCGACGCAGACGAGGCCGC
>CBJMQH010000782.1:0-1819 GCA_966431825.1 uncultured Trinickia sp. | reverse complement strand
AGTGCGTATCGCCGAATCCCCCGATCAGCGCCGCGACGAGCACGCCGAGCGCGCCGAACCGGCGCTGTAGCAGGGCCGCGGCGACGAGCAGCACGGAGATCGTTGCCGTCAGCGCGAGGGCCGTTTTCAGATCGACGGGGCGGCCGAGCGCTGGCGCTGGCGGCGAAGGTGCGCGGACGGCGCGCCAGATCAGGAATCCTGAGCAGGCGAGTGCGGCGATCGTGGCGCAGGTCAAGGGCAGGGCGGTTTGCTCGAGCGTCGGCTCATGGACGACGCCGATCACGACTGCGAGCTGGATGGGAGTGGCGACCGTCGAGAGCACGGCAGCGGCCGAGGCGTGCGCGGCTTCCTGCGGCGATGCGGCCGCGCGGCGGCCCATCGCTGCGATGGTCGCGAGGCTCGACACGAAGCCGCTGAGCAGGCCGGCGAGCGGCAGGCCGAGGCGTGGGCCGACCGTTCGTTGCGCGATATGGCCTGCGGCACCGATTGCCATCATGATGACGGCGAAGCGCCAGATCGTATGGGGGTTCACGGCGCCGAACGGATCGACCGTGCGGTCCGGCAGCATCGGCAGAACGACGAGTGCGGATGCTGCGAGGGTCAGAGCGTCGATCAGTTCTGCTTGTGCGAGCTCGTTGCGCACGAACTGATGCAATGGTGTGCGCGCGGCCAGTACGACGGCGAGCGATACACCGAGTGCGGCTGCGAGCGGTGCGTTCGTTACGGCGAGTGCGCCGAGCAGCAGCGTCGCGAGCAGGGCGGTTTCGGTAGTGATGCCGGGGTCGTCGTGCGGTTGGAGGTAGGCGGCTGTCAGCAGGAGTGAAAGCGCTGCGACGAGCGTGGCGAGCAGCAACTCGCTGCCGAGCGCGCGTGCCGTGGCGCCGATGAGCGCGGTGACGGCGAAGGTGCGGATGCCGGCCGCGGCGCGCGTCGGTGCCTCGCTCTTGCGGCGCTCGCGATCGGCGCCCACGAGGAGCCCGATGCCGAGCGCGACGGCGAACGGCATGAAGTCCATGGGGGCATCGTGGGAGAGCATTGGTTCAGGGTAGGGCGATGCGTGCGGCCGGGATTGATTTCGGTCAATGTGCGCGTGACGAAAGCCTTGCGGTTAGTGAACCGCGTTAGCCAATTTTCTCGTTCGGCGAGGCGCCGAATCGGTGAAGCGGTTAAAAGAGCGCTTTTGCGCGGTAATGCCCGCCGCATGCAGTGGGGTGTGATATTCCGGTACGTGCTTGTGCGAGGAGCCGCATTTCCCCTCGGAAATGCGGCTGGCTGCAGTCAGAACGGGTAACTGCGCGTCGTCGGTTGGATCGTGATCGTGCGCAGCTCGGTGAATTCGGCGATGGCCGCCTGCCCCCCGAAGCGACCATAGCCGCTACTCTTCGTCCCGCCGAGCGGCAGCTGTGGCTCGTCATGCAGCGTTGGGCCGTTGATATGACAGACGCCCGACTGCACCTGCGCGGCGATTCGTAACGCGCGCGACACGTCCCGGCTGAACACGGCCGCGCTCAGACCGTATTCGCTCGCATTGGCCGCGCGTACCGCTTCTTCGTCGTCCCGTATGCGCTCGACCGTTACGACCGGCCCGAACGATTCCTGTGTGTAGAGGTGCATATCGGGCGTCACGTCCAGGACGATGCACGGCTGCATCGTCGCACCGCTCGCATGACAGCCAAGCGGCAGCGTCGCACCTTGGCTCACGGCGTCATCGACGAGCGCCAGCACGCGCGCGACCGCGCGCGTGCTTTCGAGCAGCCCAAGCGGCGCGTCGCGTGTCGACGGCGCGCGCGCGATCAGCGACCGCGCACGTTCGGTGAGC
>CBJMQH010000781.1:0-1822 GCA_966431825.1 uncultured Trinickia sp. | reverse complement strand
GCGCAACGCTCCCGCAGAAAAACATGCAACGCGTTGATCGCGGGCGTCAGCTGCGCGCGATGGGCGCAGATCAGATGCAGCGGCGCAGGCTCGCAATACGCCGGCGGAAATATCTCCACCAACCGGCCTGCCTTCAGATCGTCGATGAGATCCAGCCGCGACTTGTAGACCAGGCCCTCCCCGGCTATCGCCCAGCGACGAACGGCATCGGCATCGTCGCTGATGCGATTGCCCGTGACCGCTACGGTGCGCTCGCCGCCGGGCGGGGTAAAGCGCCAGCGCTCGTGGATCTGCTCGCTCCAGACGTACCGAAGGCAATTGTGTCGCCGCAGCTCGTCTACCCTGGTGGGCGTGCCATGCCGTTCGAGGTATGACGGCGCGGCACACAACGCACGTCGGTTGTTCTCCACCAGTTTCATCGCCAGAAGAGACGAATCGGGCAACGTTCCGTAGCGCACGGCCACGTCGAGCGGTTGGCGGATGAGATCAGCCGCACGATCGCTCATTTTCACGTGCAGCGACAAGCCAGGGTGCTGGTGCTGAAATTCATCGAGCCACGGCAATAGCAAGTTTCGACCAAAGTCAGACGGCGCCGACAGTCGCAGCGGGCCGGACAGCGCCCCCCTTGCGTTTGCCAAGGCCTGCTCGCCCTGCTCCAGTGCGGCGATCATCGCGCGCGCATGCGGCAGGTAACGCTCGCCAGCCTCCGACAGTTGCATGCTGCGTGTGGAACGCGTGAACAGCCGCGTGTCCAGCGCCTTTTCGAGCCGCTGCACCGACGCGCTCGCATGGGCGGGCGCGATGTTCAGCTGCCGAGCCGCCTCCGAGAAACTGCCGCAGTCCACCGTATGCACAAAGATCTGAACGTCATCGAGTCGAATCATTTTCATTGAAACGACGAAAGTGTTTGGGCTACACGGCCATTTATCCGCGTTTCGGCGAAAGATAGCATAAGCCCCAACAACCTTGGAGATCCCGCATATGAAAGCCGTCGCCTTTTCTCAGAACCATCCCATCAGCCACCCGCAGGCGCTGCAGGATATCGAGCTGCCGACGCCGGAGCTGCGTGACCACGATCTGCTCGTGGAAGTCAGAGCCGTGTCGGTGAATCCCGTCGACACCAAGATACGCCGCGGCGGAGATATTCCGGAAGGGGGTGCGCGCATCGCCGGCTGGGACGCAGCGGGCATCGTCCGCGCAACCGGCGCGTCAGCCTCGCGCTTCAAGCCGGGGGACCGTGTCTGGTACGCCGGTGACATCACGCGGCCCGGCAGCAACAGTGAACTGCACGCCGTGGACGAGCGCATCGTCGGCCCCATGCCGACCTCGCTCGACTTCGCAGAGGCCGCATCGTTGCCCTTGACGACGATCACCGCATGGGAGCTGCTGTTCGACCGACTGCGTGTGCAGACGGCGGACCCGAGCGAGAACAATGTGCTGCTGGTCGTTGGAGCAGCCGGCGGCGTTGGCTCGATTCTGACCCAGCTGGCGCGCGAGTTGACCGGGATGACCGTGATTGGCACGGCCTCGCGGCCCGAGACACGAGAGTGGGTACTCGCACATGGCGCGCATCACGTCATCAATCACCGTGAGGACTGGGCGCCCCAATTGGCCGCGCTCGGGATCGAACACGTCACGCACGTGGCCGGGTTGAATAACAGCGCGGGCTATGTGCCGCAAATCGCCGCGGTGCTGCGCCCCGAAGGCCAGTTTGCACTCATCGACGACCCGGTGGGTCTGGACATCGGACCATTCAAGTCGAAGTCGATCTCGATTCATTGGGAGCTGATGTTCACCCGCCCGATGTTCGCCACCCGAACCA
>CBJMQH010000780.1:0-1843 GCA_966431825.1 uncultured Trinickia sp. | reverse complement strand
CACCACGACGATGCGCACGGCTTCGGCTTCGTAGCGGGCTTTGTCACGGCGCAGGCATCGGGCCATCTCGATACACACAGCAGCACGCTGTCGGGCGGCTTCGTGATCGCCGGCTACGACAAGAAGAACAGCAGTTCCTGGAACTGGAACAGCTACGCGTTCAGCGACAAGGGCTCGACGACCATCAGCGAAAACGTCACGCACTACATCGACACGCGCAAGCCGACGGACATGGCTGCCGCAGTCGGCAACGGCGCACTCGCCGGCGCGACAGGCAACATCGGCGTGAACATCGCGGCCGGCGTGAACAACGTGCAGTCGAACACGGTCGCCCTCGCCAACATGGACTCGGGTCCTGTGCTCGGTACCGCACAGATCTTCTCGACACAATCTTCTTCGGGCAGCGGACGCATCGGCGACTTCAATCTCGTGGCATCGGTCGGCGACGGCGCACTCGCGGGCGCGACAGGCAATGTCGGGGTGAATGTGGCATCAGGCCTGGGCAACGTTCAGAACAATAGCCTCGCGCTCTCGGCAACGAAGTACACCCCGAGCGGCTACGACCGCGATCATAAGAGCAATGGTGGCGAAGTGATCGCTAGCGACCAGAACTGCCAAACCGCCGATGCTACGGTGATGGGCGGGTTCACAGGATCGGCGACGTTGGGTGCCGGTGCGCTGGTCGGCGCCACCGGCAACATCGGCGTGAACATCGCAAGCGGCGCGGGCAACCTGCAACACAACGGCCTCGCGATCGCCTCGGTAAGCAAGTAAGCAGTGGCTGGGCGCATCGGCTGCACTGAGCGGCCGATGCGTTGTTTCGGGGGGAGTCAAGCAATGTCCGCACACGGCCGGGTTCCGGCGTTGCGGCACATCGGCGCGCTGCTGTGCGCGGCCCTTTGTGCGTCCGCCAACGCTCAGGCGACTATCGATACCGCTACGCTTGCGGGCGTTCCGCTTGCGAAGACGGTGCGCTCGATGCGCGAGATCAGGTACGGCCATATCGTGGGCCAGCAATACGACTACAGCTGCGGCTCGGCTGCGCTCGCGACGCTGCTCAAGTACGGCTACGGCATCGACATTCCGGAGCCCGAACTGATTCGCCGCATGATGGCGTTCTCCTCCCCCGAAGTCGTCGTCAAGAACGGCTTTTCGATGCTCGACATGAAGAAATTCGTCGAGACGATCGGGCTCGAAGGCCGCGGCTTCCGCGTGAACGCCGAGGCGCTTTACCACCTCCGAATTCCCGTGCTCGTGCTGATGAACCTGGGCGGCTACGAGCACTTCGTCATCGTCAAACACGCGGAAAACGCACGCGTGTTCATTGCGGACCCCGCGCTCGGCAATCGCGTCGTGCTTGAAAAAGACTTCGTCGCAAGTTGGAACGGCCTCATGTTCGCGGTGCTCGGCAAACCGTTCAGGGAGGATTCCCCGCTCTTGCAGGACAACGTGTCGCTCGCGCTGAAGCTGCGTACGAACGCGCTCGAAAACAGCACGGCGAACACCCCTTTCGTCGAATTTGGCTTGTCCAAGGCAGACTGGTTTTGAATCACCATGAAGCATCGACTCTCACCCATTACCCTCGCTCTCGGCATGGCGATATCCGGTGCGACAAGCGTCGCACGCGCCATCGACCTGCCGGGTTTCTTGAGCACAGCCGGCCCTGGTGCAGCGATCGTACGTTGCCACGCGGTCGACGACGGTGTGCTCGCAGCGCAAAGCGGTAAATACCCAGGCGGATCGACCGTCTCGGGGTTCGTCCTGACAATGGTTTCGCAATGGCAAGGCCCGAACGGCGTGGGCGGGGAAGGAAAAAGAAACAGCGCGGGGGTATGCCAAACAC
>CBJMQH010000779.1:0-1843 GCA_966431825.1 uncultured Trinickia sp. | reverse complement strand
ATCACTTCGAAATCCGCGAAGTTCTCGAGGCGTATGTGCATGCCTGCGACCGCAGCGACCTCGATGCCGTTAAAGACGTCTACTGGGAGGACAGTTTTGACCATCACGGCCCCATTGCCGGGCCGGGCTTCCAGTTTGCGACGGATTGCGTGAATTCGCTGAACCAGTATTGGACGAGCTGCACCCACATGCTGGGCCAGTCTCGCATCCGCGTTGACGGTGATCTCGCCGGCGCCGAAACCTACTATTTCGCCTCGTTGACCCGCGATCAGGACGGTACGGAGATGCTTGACCTGCAGGTCGGCCGCTATATCGACGTGTTAGAGCGTCGGGGCGGCGTGTGGCGCATCAAGGATCGCCGTTGCACCCAGGAATGGACAACCTCGATACCCGCGGGGCAGGGCTACATGCTGGATTCCGCCTTCCTCAAAGGCGCGCGCAGTACGGACGATCTGGCATACCAAGCCCTGTCGCTCGAGAAGGGCCGCGCCCGCATCGAGCGGGCCGGCTGAAACGAGGGGAAACGTTCGTGGCCGTGCAGGCGCGGTTCGACACGGAACTTCCGCAACCCCGCGCAGCCGCGACGATGACCGGCTGCGCGTCACAGGGGCGGCATCTCTTTACCCGACACAGCAATAGCCGCCGTCGACCGGAAGCAAGACACCCGTTACAAAGCGCGCCGCAGGCGACACGAGGAACCGGATCGGGTCGGCAAGGTCGCCGGGGCTCCCAAACCGCCCCATCGGCGTGCGGAGTTTGATTGCGTTCCCCCACACTGGATCGTCGAAAACTGGCCGCGCCATCCCGGTGACCACCCATCCGGGGGCGACCGCGTTGACCCGGATGTCGGGGGCCCAAGACACCGCAAGCGACTTGGTGAGCTGGGTCACGCCAGCCTTGCTCGCAGCGTAGCCCGGCGTCATTGAACTTCCGAAAATCGCGTACATCGAAGCGACGTTGACGATCGAGCCTTTGGCTTCCTCGAGCAGCGGCCGCGCGGCGACGCAGCAGCGCATAGTCCCGGTCAGATTCACGTCGACAGTGCGCGCAAATCCGTCTGGCGTGAATTCCCGGTTCGGGTCAGCCATCCCCGCGCAGTTCACGAGAGCGTCCAGCCGGCTAAGCCCCTTGAACAGGTCCTCGACCGCGGTCGTGTCGCCGACGTCCAGCACCACCCCCCGGATCGCCGGATGCTTCGGTGTGCGCTCCAACTCCGCCTCGGATACGCCCGTGACAATCACGTCATAGCCGTCTTCGGCAAGGCCCACAGCGGTCGCCCAGCCAATCCCATCCGGGCTCGCCGCCCCGGTCACTACGGCCTGCTTCATGCTTTAGCTTTTCCGGTAAACGTTAAACGGACCTGCTCGGCGATTTCGACGAAAGCAGCGTTCGCATCATCGACGAGATTCAGATAATTGAAAAACCCATGCGGGAGGGTATCGTAGCGCAGCGCGGTGACTTGAACGCCTGCCGCCCGGAGCTGTTCTGCGTAGGCGATGCCGTCGTCGCGAAGCGGGTCGAACTCTGCAATCGCGATGATCGCCGGCGGTAAGTCGCGATGGCTGGTCGCCATGCATGGGCTCGCCAGAGCCGAAACATCGGCGCCGCTGTCACCGATATACTGCCGCCAAAACCATCGCATGTCGCGCGCAGTCAGCAGGCCGGTGTCCCGATGCTCCGCAAAGGACGGCGTGTTGCAACGGGCGTCGGTCGCCGGGTAAATCAGCAGCTGGCCGTCAATCCTCGGCCCGTGCCGGTCGCGCGCCGCCAGCGCCACCGCAGCTGCGAGGTTGCCACCTGCGCTGTCTCCGCCGACGATGACGAAGCCGGCATCTCCGGTCAG
>CBJMQH010000778.1:0-1848 GCA_966431825.1 uncultured Trinickia sp. | reverse complement strand
CGATGACCACATTCTCTACGCTAGACGCCTTGATGGCCCATCTCGATTCGGCCCATCCGGTCGGTATCGATATGGGGCTCACCCGTATCGGCAAGGTCAAGGAAGCACTGCAGCTCTCGTTTGCCTGTCCCGTGATCACGGTGGGCGGTACGAACGGGAAAGGCTCGACCTGCGCGCTGCTCGAATCGATCCTGCTGCGCGCCGGCTACAAGGTCGGCTGCCATACGTCGCCGCATCTGCTCGCGTTCAACGAGCGGGCACGCCTTGACGGCCAGAACGCCACCGACACCGATCTGCTGCCGCACTTCGAGGCCGTCGAAGCGGCACGACTCAGCCTTCCCGAGCCCGTTTCGCTGACCTATTTCGAATTCACTACGTTGGCGATCCTGCATTTGTTCGCTTCGCGCGGGCTCGATGCGGTCATCCTCGAAGTGGGGCTCGGCGGGCGGCTCGATGCGGTCAATATCGTCGATACCGACTGCGCGATCGTGACGAGCATCGATATCGACCATACCGAGTATCTCGGCGATACGCGCGAGAAGATCGCGTTCGAGAAAGCGGGCATTTTCCGACCGGGCAAGCCGGCGATCTGCGCTGACCCGGCTGCGCCGCAAACGCTCGTCAACCATGCCGCTGCAATCGGCGCCGATCTATGGCTCTTCGGGCGCGATTTCCGCTACGAGGGGCAGGCCGGCAGCGAGCGCCAGCAATGGACCTATGTCGGCCGTACACAGCGGCGCGCCGCGCTTGCCTACCCGGCGCTGCGCGGGGCGAATCAGCTGATCAATACGTCGGCCGCCCTCGCCGCGCTCGAAGCGCTGCGCGACCAGCTGCCGGTTTCCGCGCAGGATATCCGGCTCGGCCTTGCGAATGTCGAGTTGCCGGGGCGTTTTCAGGTCTTGCCGGGTCGCCCGGCTGTGATCCTCGACGTGGCCCATAACCCGCACGCCGCCGCCGTGCTCGCACAGAACCTTGGCGCGATGGGCTTCTATCGCTACACCTACGCCGTGTTCGGTGCGATGCACGACAAGGATATCGCGGGCGTGATCGCTCATTTGAAAGGCGAAATCGATCATTGGTGCTTGACCGATTTGCCGCTGGGTCGCGCCGCTTCGGCCGCGTCGCTCGAAGCGACGCTGCGCGAGGTGGGCGTGGCGGATGGGCCCGATAGCAGCATCCGTCGTTTCTCCACGCCGGCCGAAGCTTTCCAAGATGCATCAAGCCGAGCGACAGAGGATGATAGAATTATTGTTTTCGGCAGTTTCTATACTGTGGCCGGCGTAATGGCCTACCGAAAGTCACAGCAGCATTAAGCAATACCCGCCAGCCTCGAACCGAAGCGATTCATGGGATTTTTCTCGTTTGGCAAGAAAGACGACGCGCCGCGCCGGCGTGGGGCCAATGCCAGGTCGTCGCGTAGCGACGCATCGTCCGAGGGGCCACGCCTCGAGCGCCGCTCGCGCCGTACCGAGCGCGCCGCGCAGGCCGACGCGATGCTGCTCGATCCCACGCTGCCCGAGAAACAGCGTGCGCGCCGGCGTCTGGTCGGGGCGATCGCGCTCGTGATCGCCGCCGTCGTCGTCCTGCCGATGGTGCTTGATTCCCATCCGAAGCCTGTCACCGACGACATCGCGATCGACATCCCCAATCGTCCCGCCGCCGTTTCTTCGCGCGCGAGCAGTCATGACGCGGCCGTCGACACCGACGCGGGCGTCGCGCCCGATCGGCCCGACGGCGATATGGATGGCGCGGCTTCGGGTGTAGCGCCGCTCCTCAATGGCGGTGCGACGCAGTCCGTTTCGCCCGCGGGAACGGCGTCTCAGAATGAATCGACGCGCGGCCAAGCCG
>CBJMQH010000777.1:0-1848 GCA_966431825.1 uncultured Trinickia sp. | reverse complement strand
AGTTCCACCCGACCGGCGTGGCCGGCGCGGGCGTGCTGATCACCGAAGGCGTGCGTGGCGAGGGCGGCATTCTGCGTAACTCGAACGGCGAACGCTTCATGGAGCGTTATGCCCCGACGCTGAAGGATTTGGCGCCGCGCGACTTCGTGTCGCGGTCGATGGACCAGGAAATCAAGGAAGGCCGTGGCGTGGGTCCGAACAAGGACCACGTGCTGCTCGACCTGTCGCACATCGGCGCCGAGACGATCATGAAGCGTCTGCCGTCGATCCGCGAAATCGCACTGAAGTTCGCGAACGTCGACTGCATCAAGGAGCCGATCCCCGTTGTGCCGACCATCCACTATCAGATGGGCGGCATTCCCACGAACATTCACGGTCAGGTCGTCGGTACGCCGCGCGGCCACGAGGAAGTCGTCAACGGCTTCTACGCGGTGGGCGAGTGCTCGTGCGTGTCGGTCCACGGTGCGAACCGCCTCGGCACGAACTCGCTGCTCGACCTCGTGGTGTTCGGCCGCGCAGCCGGCAACCACATCGTGAAGCACGTGAAGGAAATCAAGGAGCACAAGCCGCTGCCGGCCGATGCCGCCGATTTCGCACTGTCGCGTCTCGACAAGCTCGACAAGTCGAGCTCCGGCGAGTACACGCAGTCGATCGCGAACGACATCCGTTCGACGATGCAGGCACACGCGGGCGTGTTCCGTACGTCGCAGCTGCTCGAAGAGGGCGTCGGCAAGATGAAGGAACTGGCGGCGCGCGTCGAGCACGTGCATCTGAAGGACAAGTCGAAGGTGTTCAACACGGCCCGCGTCGAGGCGCTGGAACTGGCGAACCTGATCGAAGTGGCCCGTGCGACGATGGTTTCGGCCGAAGCGCGCAAGGAAAGCCGCGGTGCGCACGCACACAGCGACTACGAACATCGCGACGACGAAAACTGGATGCGCCATACGCTGTGGTTCAGCGAGGGCGATCGCCTCGATTACAAGCCGGTTCACATGCAGCCGCTGACGGTCGAATCGGTGCCGCCGAAGGCGCGGACCTTCTAAAGACGGCGCAATCAAAGGACACACGCGAAAATGGCAAAACGCATTTTTCAAATCTACCGCTACGATCCGGATAAGGACGCAGCGCCGCGTATGCAGTCGTACGAGCTCGAAATCCAGCATGAGCGCATGCTGCTCGACGCGCTCGTGAAGCTGAAGTCGATCGACGAAACGCTCTCGTTCCGCCGCTCGTGCCGCGAAGGGGTGTGCGGTTCGGACGCAATGAACATCAACGGCAAGAACGGTCTTGCCTGCTTGACGAACCTGAACGATCTGCCGCAGACGATCGTGCTGCGTCCGCTGCCGGGCCTGCCCGTCGTGCGCGACCTGATCGTCGACATGACGCAGTTCTTCAACCAGTACCACTCGATCAAGCCGTATCTGATCAACGATACACCGCCGCCCGAGAAGGAGCGCCTGCAGTCGCCCGAAGAGCGCGATGAGCTCGACGGCCTCTACGAGTGCATTCTCTGCGCGAGCTGCTCGACGTCGTGCCCGAGCTTCTGGTGGAATCCCGACAAGTTCGTCGGCCCCGCCGGCCTGCTGCAAGCCTACCGGTTCATCGCGGACAGCCGCGACGAGGCGACGGGCGAGCGGCTGGACAATCTCGAGGACCCGTACCGTCTGTTCCGTTGCCATACGATCATGAACTGCGTCGACGTTTGCCCGAAGGGGCTGAACCCGACGAAGGCGATCGGCAAGATCAAGGAACTGATGGTGCGCCGCGCGGTTTGAGATTGATGGACGATAACGCCCACCAAGCCGACCCGCTGCGGGCGAAAAGGCACGCGGGTCTGTAGTGAGCCAG
>CBJMQH010000776.1:0-1853 GCA_966431825.1 uncultured Trinickia sp. | reverse complement strand
TGATCATGCAGATCTTCGGCGACGGTCCGATCAAGATGCTCGTCGTCCAATGCAGCTCCGAACTGTCGATGCGTGCGACGGCCAAGTTCTCCGCGGAATTCGACGAGGCGCGCGACGCTGCGCTGCCGTTTGCCGAGCTCGTCAACGCAAGCGGCAACGGCCGCTGCGTGATCACGCTCGACCCGGCCGACAAGGTGCCCGGTCAGCAGCCGTATCAGGGCATCGTCCCGCTGAACGGTCAGGACGGCCCGCTTCAGACGATCGCCTCGGTACTCGAGCACTACATGCACCACTCGGAACAGCTCGACACACGGCTTTGGCTCGCCGCCAACGCCGAACGCGCCGTCGGCATGCTGTTGCAGAAGCTGCCCGGCGACGGCGGCATCGTCCCCCACCCGGGCGAGCTCGATGCCGATACGTGGGAGCGCGTCTGTGTCCTCGGCGGCACGCTCTCGGCCGACGAACTGCTGGCCGAGCAGCCCCAGACGCTGTTCAAACGCCTCTTCTGGCAAGAGAACGTCCAACATTTCCAGCCGACGCTCGCACGCTTCGAATGCAGCTGCTCGCGCGAGAAGGTCGGGTCGATGCTGCGCATGCTGGGCCGCACCGAGGTCGAAAGCGTCATCGAGGAACGCGGTCATGTAGAAATTCACTGCGAGTATTGCAACCAGCGTTACGAGTTCGATCCCGTCGATGTGGCGCAGCTCTTCACGTCCAGCGCCGTCTCGTCGGGCGTGACGCCTGCCACCGGCTCGCGCCACTGAAAAGCGCGCAGCCGGGCTGCCGGCACCCGGTTGCACCCTGTTCGAATTCGGAGTCGATGCGGAACATGATCATGAGACATGCCATCGAGGCAACCCGGGCCGTTCGCCTCGGCCTCGTCGTATCGGTCGGCGCCGCCCTCGCCGGCTGCGTCGTCGCGCCACCACCCGGACCTATCTTGAGCCGGCTCGCACCTGACCAGCCGGGTGCGGCGGCACCGGCCCGGCCGCTCACGGCGGAAGAGAAAAAGCGCTATGACGAAATCGACAGGCAAGTGCTGCGCGAGCAGAACGAGGCGCTGAACGAGCGCGCTTGGGCACGCTATTACACGCCCTACTACTCCTCGCCCCCGATCATCTACGGCGGCTATTCGAGCGGCTACTACAACGGCTGGGGTGCGGGTGTCGGGACCTGGTACGGGCCCGGCTGGTGGTGGTAGCAGGTACGCTGGCGCAGATCAGCCGGCGCTCTTGCCTTTGGCGCCCTCATGAGGCGCCCGCGCACCTTTCTCAGCCTCGCCGCGTTTCTTGTTTTTCTTGTCGGGCTTGGGACGCGAAACGGGGTTCGGCACGACGCTGACCGGCGCCGCCGAGACCTCGCCGCGCGTCGACGTATTGCTCGGAGCCGACGCCGGGACGCTGCTTCCGTTCGCATTCGGCGAAACGAACTGCACGAAGACCTCGCCGTCCTTGATCATGCCCATTTCATAACGGGCGCGCTCTTCGACGGCCGCGGTGCCGTTCTGCAAGTCCTGCACTTCACCCTCGATGCGCTCGTTGCGCACCTTCTCGTCGGCGTTCTTTTGCTGTTGTGCAGCCAGTTGCTCGCGTAGCTCGTGAACGCGCAGCCAACCACCATGGCCCCACCAGAGCGGATACTGGATCAGCGCGAGCAAGACGACGAGAACGACAGTGACGAGCCGCATGCAAAAGGAGCCGTAAATTCAAAACCGCCCCGCGCGGTCGGCGCGGGGCGGCGTGTGATGCGAGAGAGGATAGGCGACTGCGCTGATCAGCGCAGATTGTAAAAGGCCGACTTGCCCGGGTAGCTCGCGATGTCGCCGAGATCTTCCTCGATACGCAGCAGCTGGT
>CBJMQH010000775.1:0-1865 GCA_966431825.1 uncultured Trinickia sp. | reverse complement strand
CCGCTTGCGGCCGCATTCGGGGGCGCCGCGAGTGCCAGGGCGAAAGCGCCGCCCCATGCGACTGCCCGCCCGGGCATCGGGGATGGGACCCACACGGACCCGATGGCGATGACCGAGCCGTTCTTCGGCGAACATCAAGGGGGCATCGTCACGCCGCAGCAGCGCAACAGCTACGTGGCTGCTTTCGATCTGAAGACGGACAAACGCGAAGACGTGATCGCGCTCCTGCGCCGTTGGACCGATGCGGCTGCCCGGCTCACGCAGGGCGGCAGTGCGGGCCCGGTGCAAGTGAGCGACGACGCCGCTCCGGGCGACTCGGGCGAAGGCGTCGACCTCGGCCCGGCCGGGCTCACGATCACGTTCGGCTTCGGTCCAGGGCTTTTCGCGTACGAAGGTCGCGACCGGTACGGCCTCGCCGCGCATCGCCCGGCCGCGCTCGTCGACTTGCCCCGCTTTAACGGCGACCAGCTGCTACCCGAGAAGTCGGGTGGCGATCTGTTCGTGCAAGCGTGCGCGAACGATCCGCAGGTCGCGTTTCATGCGGTGCGGCAGCTGGCGCGTTTGGGCTACGGCGTTGCGCAGATGCGTTGGGGGCAAGCCGGCTTCGCGTCAGCGGCGCCCGGCAAGACCGGGCGCAACCTGATGGGCTTCAAGGACGGCACGAACAATCCGTCGACGAAAGACCCGGCGCTGATGGACAAGGTCGTCTGGGCCGGCGACGAAGGCCCCGGCTGGATGCGCGGCGGGACCTATACGGTGGTACGCCGCATCCGTATCACGCTCGAACACTGGGACCGCATGGAACTCGGCTTCCAGGAGCAGGTGGTCGGGCGCCACAAGGCGAGCGGCGCACCGATCGGCAAAGCGCACGAGTTCGACCCGGTCGATCTCGATGCCACGGACAAGGACGGCAACGGCATCATCCCCGAGAACTCGCATGTCCGCTTGTCGAACCCGGGCAGCCACGGCGGCATGCAGATCCTGCGCCGCGCGTACTCGTACAATGACAGCACGAACTTCTACATCGAACGCTGGCCGCCTTGGCGGCAGGAGACCGAGTACGATGCCGGGTTGCTTTTTATCGCCCATCAGCGCGATCCGCGCCACGGCTTCATTCCGATCAACGAAAAGCTCGCGAAGCTCGATATGATGAACCAGTTCACGACGCACGTCGGCAGCGCAATCTTTGCTTGCCCGCCCGGCGTCAAAGAGGGCGCGTTCATCGGCGCGCCGCTGTTCGAAGCGTGATGCGCCGCCAGCAAAGACATGTAACCAGCACGACAAAGGATTAGCCTAGATGATTCGTTTTCGCATCGCTTCGCGCCTCGCAGCACTGTCAGGCGCACTCGTTTTTTCCGCCGCCGCAATCCCGGCGCACGCAGCTTCGATCACGCTCTACAGCGCTCAGCACGAGCAGGTCGTCAAAATGCTCGCGAGCGACTTCGAAAAGGAGAGCGGCATCGCGGTCAAGATTCGCAGCGGCGAAGGCCCTGCGCTTGCAGCGCAACTCGTGGCGGAAGGCGCGAAAACGCCGGCCGACGTCTACTTCACCGAGAATTCGCCTGAACTCGTGCTGCTGAGCGAAAAGGGCCTGCTCGCGCCGGCGCCCTCCGCTGCGCTAGGCGCAGTCCCGGCCAAGTACAGCTCGCCGCGTGGCGACTGGGTCGGCGTGCTCGCACGCGAGAACGTGCTTGCCTACAACACGTCGATGGTCAAGGCCGATACGCTGCCGGCCTCGCTGCTGGACCTCGCCAAGCCCGAATGGAAAGGCCGCATCGGGATTGCCCCGAGCGACGCCGATTTCCTGCCTGTCGTGAGCGCCGTGCTCGCCTTGAAGGGTGCGCCGGCTACCCTTGACTGGCTCA
>CBJMQH010000774.1:0-1868 GCA_966431825.1 uncultured Trinickia sp. | reverse complement strand
GCGGCCACAGGCAGAACGTGCAGCGCGACTTGCAGCCGCGGCCCGTGTAGATCGAAACGTACGGGTAGTTCAGGTAGCCGATGAAGTAGTTCTCGATCTTCAGATCGCGCTTGTAGACCGGCGCGACGAACGGCAGCTCGTCCATGTTCTCGAGGATCGGACGCGCTTCGTTGTGCTCGACCGAGCCGTCCTTGGCACGCCACGAAAGCCCCTTGATTTGGGGGAACGGCTTGCCTTCGGCGATTTCCTTGCAGGTGTAGTCGAATTCTTCGCGGCAGACGAAGTCGATCGCGTCGCTGGCCGTGAGCGAGTTGTGCGGATCGACCGCCACCTTCGCGCCGACGAGACCGACGAGAATCGACGGCTTGCGCTTCTTCAGGTCTTCCGCGAACAGCGCGTCGGTCGGAAACGACGGCGTGCTCGTATGGATGATCACGAGGTCGTACTGCACGGCGATCTCGAGCGTCTTTTCAACCGAGAGGCCGTCGGCGGGCGCATCGATGACCCGGCTGCCGGGCACGAGCGCCGCGGGTTGCGCGAGCCATGTCGGGTACCAGAACGAACGGATTTCGCGCTTCGCCTGATAGCGCGAGCCGGCTCCGCCATCGAAACCGTCGTACGACGGGGCCTGCAAGAACAGCGTTTTCATGATTGCTCCGAGCACCTGCTGCAATACTTTGTTGAATAGAAAGACGGCGACCGGTCAGGATCCGTCGGACCCTTCCGCCACCTGCGCGACCACCGGCATCCGCGCGCCGCGCCAGACGACGTGCGAACCGAATGCCGCGACGAACCATTGGAGCGCGAGCAATGCGTCGCGCAGCGGCACGAGCGGCAGATCGCGCCAGAACGTGCGCAGATCCTCCGAGCCGCGCCAGTGCAAGCCGACCCGGGCGACCACGCCAACCACCGTGGAAGCGGCGAGCAGGCTCGCGCGCAGCGCCGTGCCGACCCCATCGAAACCGTGCGAGAAGAGCGCACCCGTCAGAAGCCACGGCGACGTGAATGTGATAAACAAAAACGCGAACCCGAGCGGGTTGATCGAGCGGATCGTGCGCAGCCAGCGCGTCTCGCGCAGCCAGAGCGACGAAAAGTCCGGCTCGATCACGTCGGTCGCCACGACAACTTCCGAGAGCACCGTCGTCAGGCCGCGCTCGCGCGTCAGCTCGGCAAGCCAATAATCGTCGGCAAGGCAGTCCTTCAACGCCTCGAAGCCGCCGCATTGGGCGAGCGTCGAGGCGCGCAGCGCAAGCGTCGCCCCAAAGCCGAAACGACGCGAGCCGCCCGCATGCGCGATACGCACCGACGGCGCGAACCATTCGTTGATGAACTGCGAACCGACGCGAGTCCAGAAGCCCCCGACACTCTTCGCATGGTAGAGGCAGGTCACGATGCCGACGTCGCGGTCGGCAAGCGGCGCCGTCACGGCGTCCAGATAGTCGGGATCGACTGCGATGTCGCTGTCGGCCAGCACGATCAGCTCATGCTTCGCATGGGCCGCCAGATTGATCAGATTGCTGACTTTCAGGTTCTGACCGTGCACGAGCGAATCGACGACGAGCGCAATGTCACGACCCGGGTATGCGGATTGCAAACGGCGTACGACGCCGATCGCCGGATCCTTCGGGGACGACACGCCGAACAGCAGCTGGTAAGCCGGATAGGCCTGCTCGCAAAACGTGGCGAGGTTCTCGAACAGGCGTGGCTCGGCGCCGCACAGCGGCTTGAGCACGCTGACGGGAGGCCGCTCGCTAGGGCGAGCGCGTGCGGCCGCGGCGGCCCGCGTCGCGCGCAGCGCCAGCGCCGCGACGACCGCGTAGCCCGTGGCGATGCAGCACAGCGCGACGAGCAACCAGTCCCAGACTGAG
>CBJMQH010000773.1:0-1887 GCA_966431825.1 uncultured Trinickia sp. | reverse complement strand
GTCTCGCAAGACGAAGACGTTTTTGCAGCGGCACACATGCCGGCATCAAATCGACTTACGGAACGGCGCGCCCGAATGCTCGCGCATCTCGTTGAAGACGATCTTCGGCCAAGCTTTCTGCGCAACCTCGATTTCCGAGATGTGCGAAGCAAGGTAAGTCGGCGCGTTCGACGCATCGAGCGCAATCCGGGCCGCATAGGCGTCGAGGAAGCGGCGCAGTTCGCCCGCGTCGTCGCAGGTCACCCACCGCGAGAGGCGGTACCGCGCGGGCAGGATTCGCACATCGACCTTGTATTCGGCAGAGAGCCGGTGCGAGACGACTTCGAACTGCAGTTGTCCCACCGCGCCCAGAATCATCGAGCCGCCGTGCGCCGGCCGGAAGACCTGAATGGCGCCCTCTTCGCCGAGCTGCTTCAATGCTTCGCCGAGTTGCTTGGCGCGCATCGGGTCCACCACCTCGACCGTTTGAAAGATTTCGGGTGCGAAAAACGGCAAGCCGACAAACTGCAATTGTTCGCCTTCGGTCAGCGTATCGCCGAGGCTCAGCGTGCCATGATTCGGAATCCCGATGATGTCGCCCGGGTAGGCCTCGCTGACCGTCTCCCGTCGCTGCGACAGGAACGTGACCACGTTGTTCGCGCGAAACGTCTTGCCCGAGCGCGTGACCCTGAGCGCCATACCGCGCTCGAAACGGCCCGAGCAGACACGAATGAACGCGACGCGGTCGCGGTGCGCAAGGTCCATATTGGCCTGCACCTTGAACACCACACCCGTGAACTTCGGCTCGTCGGGTTCCACCGGGCGTTGGACAGTCATGCGCATCGACGGCGGCGGCGCGAGGTCGACGAGCGCATCGAGCACTTCCTTGACCCCGAAGTTGTTGATCGCCGAACCGAACAGCACAGGCGATTGTTCGCCGGCCAGGAACGCCGCGCGATCGAACGCGGGCGTGGCTGCCGCAAGCAGATCGATCTCGTCTTTCGCGCGCGTCCATGCAGAACCGAAACGCTGCGCCCCTTCCTCCGCGCCCAACGCGGTAACCGTCTCGACGGCACCGCCGGCCGTCTCGGCCCCTGCGCGGAACACGCGAACCTGATCGCGCTGAATGTCGTAGACGCCCTGGAAGTCCTTGCCCATCCCGATCGGCCACGTGAACGGCACCGCGGCCACGCCAAGGTGCTGCTCGATTTCGTCGAGCAGATCCAGCGGCTCGCGCACTTCGCGGTCGAGCTTGTTGATGAACGTGACGATCGGCGTGCGCCGGCTCCGGCACACCTCGAGCAGCTTGAGCGTCTGCGCTTCGACACCGTTCGCGCCGTCGATCACCATGACCGCCGCATCGACTGCAGTCAGCACGCGGTACGTATCTTCCGAAAAATCCTCGTGACCCGGCGTATCGAGCAGATTGATCACGGCATCGCCGTATTCGAACTGCATGACCGAACTCGCCACCGAAATACCACGCTGCTTTTCGATTTCCATCCAGTCAGATGTCGCGTAGCGATTGCTCTTGCGGCCCTTGACGGTACCCGCAATCTGAATCGCACCCGAAAACAGCAGCAGTTTTTCGGTGAGCGTGGTTTTCCCCGCATCGGGGTGCGAAATAACCGCAAACGTGCGGCGGCGCTTGAGTTCGGCGACTGACATCGTTAATAGGGAGGCATGGGGCAAAAGAGCGACGCGGGGGCGATGATACACGTGTCGCCGGTCAAGCCGCCGTTTTCCGGCAGCTGCATGCGCCGTACCGTGCGCCGGCGGTATCGCCGGCGCGGTCCCGCGAGAGCCGCCCTCGCCTTGTCGGACACGCGTCCTCGGCTGCCTGCAGGCACCGGGCGGCACGAGCGGCCGAATCCGGCTCGGTCTCGCCATCGCGCATCGCGCGGCTCG
>CBJMQH010000772.1:0-1898 GCA_966431825.1 uncultured Trinickia sp. | reverse complement strand
TTCCCCGAAGGCGAATATTTGAAAGGGCTGCTGTTGCAAATCGTCTGACAGCCCCAATGTGGTCGTGATTCCGGCCGGGCCGGGGCACGAAGACAGACGTTCGACACAACGCGGCGGCCGAACCCGGCAGTCGTATGACGTAAAGCGAAAATCGCCGGCTTGACAGGTATGCTTCAATATCCCGTCGGCCGCGTTTTCGCCTCCCTGGCGCCCATCCCGGTCGTTCGTACCCCGATTTCAAGAGACACAGGCGATTTTTATGATTCCCGTCACTATCCTGACCGGCTTCCTCGGCAGCGGCAAGACGACGCTGCTCAAGCGCATCCTGAACGAAAAGCACGGCATGAAGATCGCCGTGATCGAAAACGAGTTCGGCGAAGAGAACATCGACAACGAGATCCTGGTGCAGAACGAGGCCGAGCAGATCGTGCAGATGAGCAACGGCTGCATCTGCTGCACGATCCGCGGTGACCTGGCCCGCGCGCTGGGTGATCTGGCCGAACGCAAACGTAGCGGCGAAATCGCGTTCGACCGCGTCGTGATCGAAACGACGGGCCTCGCGAACCCCGGCCCCGTCGCCCAGACCTTCTTCATCGACAGCCAGATCGCCGACGAATTTCTGCTCGACGCGATCATTACGCTCGTCGATGCGAAGCACGCGAACGCGCAGCTCGACGAGCACGAAGTCGTCCAGCGGCAGGTCGGCTTTGCGGACAGGCTGTTCCTGACGAAGTCCGACCTCGTGGACGAAGCCACGCTGGCCGACTTGCGGCACCGGCTCGTCCACATGAACCCGAAGGCGACGATCAAGGTCGTCAACTTCGGCGACGCCGACATCAAGGAGATCTTCGACCTGCGCGGCTTCAACCTCAATGCGAAGCTCGAGATCGACCCCGACTTCCTGGCCGAAGACGATCACGGACACGACCACGCACACGGTCACGACCACGCGCATTGCGACCACGACCATGGCCACTGCGATCATGAAGGCCATGAGCACCATCATGGGCACCACCATCACGCGCACCATGACGATCGGATCAAGTCGTTCGTCTATCGCAACGACCGCCCGTTCGATCCGAACAAGCTCGAAGACTTCCTCGGCGGCGTCCTGCAGATCTACGGCGAGCGTCGGCTGCGCTACAAGGGTGTGCTCTATATGAAGGGCGTCGACCGCAAGGTCGTGTTCCAGGGGGTCCACCAGATGATGGGCAGCGATCTCGCGGCCAAGTGGCTGCCGATCGAGAAGAAGACGAGCAAGATGGTGTTCATCGGCATCGACCTGCCGCAGGACCTCATCACCGACGGGCTCGACGCCTGCCTGGCCTGATCGGCCTTCTCGTCCGGCCGCCGTGCGTGCGCGCACGCGGCCGGCGCGTTGCGGTTCGCTTTTTGCGTTGCCTCGCGCTATATTTTCTGGATATTGGCGCCCGCAGATGGGGTTTTTTCTGTTGCGGTGCCGAAGAATGATTCAGTTACAATACGTGCCCGCTGCGGCCGGCTCGGCGCGAGAGCCCGGCACCCGGGCCGCCCTCGGCGCTTAGGGCACCGATGAGCCGAGCGCGGCGGATTGGCAGTGATCGGAGCAAACGGCACCGGAAAACCTGATCCGGTCTTGGCCGAAAGAACAAGAGAGAGTGATACCGGCCGGCTTAGCGGTCCTTATGACCGGCATGCTGCCGGAGCTCAGGTGCCGTATCGACGCACGAAAAGGAGCACCCGAGATCGGTTTCCAAAAGGAGTTCGGCCCCGCATCGGCGATGGAAGCGCGCCGTGACGGCCACGCGGCCGCAGGCGTTTAGCGACGCTTGCGGGCAACATGAAAGTGCGGGCAATATGTACAGGTTTTGCCTCACATTGAAGAAGCACGCAGATGACGACGAAACGACTCTTGACCG
>CBJMQH010000771.1:0-1905 GCA_966431825.1 uncultured Trinickia sp. | reverse complement strand
TCGTGCTCGCGCTGATTCTCGCCGTCGCGGCGCTCGCGAGCGTCGGCTTTCTGGCTGATCGGCTCCAGCTAGGGCTCGAACGCGACGCCAGGCGCATGATCGCGGCCGATTTTGTCGTGCGCGCCGATCACCCGGTCGACCCGATATTCGTCGCGCGTGCGCGGGCGCTCGGCCTTCGTACGGCCACCACGGCGATCTTTCCGAGTATGGTGGCGCATCGCGGACCGGGCCAGAGCGGCGACGACGCGCTCGCCGGCGCGCGTCTTGCCGCCGTGAAAGCCGTCTCGCCGGGCTACCCGCTGCGTGGCGCGCTACGTATCGCAGCCGCGCCGAGCGCCGCGGATCGGCCGGCAGACGATATTCCGCCGGCCGGTACCGTCTGGGTCGATGCCGCGCTACTCGAAGCGTTGAAGGCCCACGTGGGCGACACGGTCGCACTCGGGGCGCGTACATTCGTGATCGGTGCCGTCATCACGCGCGAACTCGACCGCGGTTTCGCCTTCGTCAATTTTTCGCCGCGCCTCATGATGCGCGAGGACGCGCTCGCTGCGACGGGCCTGATCGGCTATGGCAGCCGCGTGACCTACAGGTTGCTCGTGGCCGGGGACGACGCGGCCGTCGCACGTTTCGCACAATTCGCGCACGCGCAGGTCGACGGCGGGGCGATGCGCGGCGTAGCGCTCGAATCGCTGCAGGACGGTCAGCCCCAGGTGCGTCAGACATTGGACCGGGCCGGCCACTTCCTGCGCCTCGTTTCGTTGCTCACGGCGCTGCTCGCGGCCGTTGCAATCGCCATGGCCGCGCACCGCTACATGCGGCGCCACCTTGACGGTTGTGCCGTCATGCGGTGCCTCGGTGTCAGCAAGCGCGCGTTGACCGGGCTGCTTGCGCTCGAATTCCTGATCGTCGGACTGGCGAGCGGAGTCGTTGGTGTCGCGCTCGGTTACGCCGGACATTTCGCATTGCTGACCTGGCTCGGCCAGTTGATCGCCGTCGAGCTGCCGCAGCCGAGCGCCGTTCCGGCGCTCGCGGGCGTCGCCGCGGGGCTCGTGCTGTTATTCGGATTCGCGCTGCCGCCGCTCCTGGCGCTGACACAGGTCCCGCCGCTGCGCGTGCTGCGGCGCGAGTGGGGCGAAGCGGCACGCACGGCGTGGCTCGGCTATGGGCTCGGTATTGCGCTGTTCGCGGCACTGCTCGTCTATGCGGCGGGCGAGATCAAGCTCGGCGGCATCGTGGCAGGCGGCTTCGCGGCTGGGATGGTGGTGTTTGCGGGTGTTGCGCGCATCGTGCTCTGGCTTGCTGCGCGCGCCGCACGGAGCAGCTGGCTCGCACGGCACGCCCGACTCGGCGCGGGGCTCGGCTGGCGCTATGCGCTCGCGTCGCTCGAACGGCGGGCCGCGACGAGTGCGCTTCAGACGACAGCGCTGGCAATCGGGCTCATGTGCCTGCTGCTCGTCGCCATGACGCGTAGCGATCTGATTGCCGGTTGGCGCAAGTCGACGCCGCCCGATGCGCCGAACGAGTTCGTCATCGACATTCAGCCCGACGAACGGCAGGCCGTCACAGGTTATCTCGACGCGCACGGCGTCGCGGGCGCGGTACTGGAGCCGATGGTGCGCGCGCGGCTCACCGCGATCAACGGCAAACGGGTCGATCCGGGCGCGTACAAGGACGAGCAAGCGCGCCGGCTGGTTGACCGGGAATTCAACCTCTCGTACAGAACCGGATTGCCCGAAGAGAACCGGGTCGTCGCGGGCCGCTGGTACGGCGAGTCGACCGCCCCGCAGATTTCGATCGAAGCGGGGCTGGCGAAGCTGATCGGCGTCGGGCTCGGCGACCGGCTGCGCTTCGCCGTGGCGGGCGTTCCTGTCGATGCACAGGTGACGAGCGTAAGCGAGCTCGAAT
>CBJMQH010000770.1:0-1912 GCA_966431825.1 uncultured Trinickia sp. | reverse complement strand
GGCACTGATCGCATTCGCCGCAGGTGATCGTGAAGGGCACGACAACACGGTCGCCGGGTTTCAGCGCCGAGTTGTCTTTGCCGACTTCGACGACTTCGCCCATGAACTCGTGCCCCATCACGTCGCCGCTTTCCATGGTGGGAATCAGGCCGTCGAACAGATGGAGGTCCGAGCCGCAGATCGCGCACGTCGTGACCTTCACGATCGCGTCGCGTCCGTCTTCGATCACCGGGTCGGCCACAGTGTCGCAACGAATGTCGTGTTTTCCATGCCAGCAGAGCGCGCGCATTGTCGTTTCCTTCGAAGAGTGAGGGGGGACGGTGCGAGGGACGCTTCTCGTACCCCACGCCCGATGCGCGCTCCGGGTGCGCAACGCGCGTTCCCGCCGCCGCCGACGCGGTGCGCGGCACGCGCGTTGCGGCAGTGCAGCGGGGGCCCGCGCTGCGGGCAAAACACCCACCTTTTTATCGCTGACAGGACCCAAGCTATGGCACGCAAGACACTGGAAGACCTTTTCATTCACGCGCTCTCGGACATTTACAGTGCGGAGAAGCAATTGACGCGTGCGCTCGGCAAGCTCTCGCGCGCGGCGACGAACGAGCAGCTGTCGCAAGCCTTCGAGAAGCATTTGCAAGAAACACATGGGCAGATCGAGCGGATCGACCAGGCCGTAGAGAAATGCGGCCTGCGGTTAAAGCGCATCAAATGTGTAGCGATGGAGGGGCTCGTTGAAGAAGGCGAGGAGCTGATCGACGAAATCGAACGCGGCCCGGTGCTCGATGCCGCGCTCGTCGGCGCGGCGCAGAAGGTCGAGCACTATGAGATTGCAGCCTACGGCACGCTGTGCGCGCTCGCGAAACAACTCGGTCATCAAGATGCGGTGCAATTGCTGAAGGCGACGCTCGAAGAGGAAAAGGCCACCGACCTGAAACTCACCGAGTTCGCCGAAAAGGCCGGCAACGTGGAGGCGAAGCAGACTTAGTCGTGCTGCCGCGTTTCTCGTGTTTTCCATTCCTCGGGCCGGCCATCCCGTGCCGGCGATCTGGTCGCGCCGGGCGCTCGGCATCTGCCGGGGCCCACACCCGCGCATCCGCCGCAATCAATTTTCTTCGATGGAGCCAAACGATGAGCACTCTCGCAGTCGATCAGGCCGGCCGCGCCGGCAGCTTTGCGATGACGTCGGTCGCCGAAATCGCCAACCGCAGCTTCGAGGCTTTCGAGCGGTTCACGCGTCTGAACCTGCAGACCGTCAAGACTGCGCTTGCCGAACAGGAGCAGATCGCGCAGGAAGCGGTGGCCACCCGTTCGCTTGAATGGATCGTCACGCTGCCCACCGCGCAAGCGCAGGCAGCGTTCAAGAAAGTGCTTGCCTACTGGGGGCACGTCGCCAATATCGCCACCGAGACGGCCGTTCACAATGTGGGCGCAAGCCTCGAGACGGCCACCGAGTGCGCACAGTGGACCGCTGCGCTGTTTGCCGATGCCGCCGATCGTTCGCGTTCGCCGACGAGTCTCGTCCTTGCTTCCCCGGAAGCGACGTTGCCCGTCGTGCCGGACGACGGAACGAATCCCCGCGGCAGTTCGAAAAAGCGGGCGGTCGAAATCGTCGACGGCTCGGGCAACGTCGTGTCGTCGACTAAGCAGTAAAGCCGCGGCGTATGCGTCGACCTCTCTAACTCCCGCAACACCTGAGTGAGCGCGGGCCGTCCCGAGGATGCCTCTTTAGCGGCCCGCCTACCGTCAGCCAACAATTTGCAAGTTTCGCTAAACTTCGTCGGCGGCGCCGCGCATGCCGCATTGGAACTGCGCGGCATCGCCGAGCAGCCCGCGCAAGCCGTCAGCGCGTTTCGCGCGAGCTGAAGGACGGCACGAGCGGGGCCGCGCAGATCGTCGGCCCCGGCGCTTTTCGGAC
>CBJMQH010000769.1:0-1920 GCA_966431825.1 uncultured Trinickia sp. | reverse complement strand
ATCGCGGCAGGCGGTGCGCGCCCGGGTTGCACAGGCGGCGCGCACCGCCAGCTCACAGGGCTCAGCCCCCGCCTATTCCTTGCAGGACCCGCCCGGTGCCGTTGCAGATCGTGCAGGGGCGTCCCTCGAAAGTGCCGCTGCCGCGGCAAGCCTGGCAGGGGGCCTCGCCCACGCCGGGCGCGTCGGGCGGGGCTTCGTCCCCGGGCTTGCTCGACTCGTTCGTTTCTTGCATGCGTTCCTCCGCGTGATCGACGGCCGCGAAAGCGGCCATCATGGGCCCGCCAGCAATCGCCGGGCCCCACCGGAAGGCCGCCTCCTCGTGACCGCGCGTCGCTGAGCACGATGCGGAGCGGGCATTTTTTATCGATTAAATATTACGAAAGCGCGCCGCATGCACCAAGTTTGTTACACGTGAATTAAAATCGTGCGGATTCGCCAATTGGCTATTCCAAAGAGGGCAAGTGTCGTACAAAATGCCCAAAACTGGGGACCGACATATTGTCGCGCATTCCGTATTGCGAACATCCGGCTTCGGTATTAGTATTGCGAACACAGCGAATCGCGCCATGACGTAGAGCATGGGCGCCGATAGACGAAACAATTACCGCTGCACCAAGGCTGACTGGCACAACACGAGTAACTAATACCGGACACCGAGCAATTGATCAGATTGCCCGGATGAAAACGTTTTTTCTCTAAAGTCTATTTAGACTTATGCGTTTTGCATCAGTCCTTCCGGAATATTTTCCGATTGCCTGACTATTTTTCGCACAGGCAAGTAAGTGATACATGGTTTATTGCAGTGTTTCGCCCAAGGCAAGCCGGCGTTATTGGCCGGGATGGATGTTGATCTACGCAAGGTTGGAGTCGAGCATGTTGAGCCCCCATGAATTTGCGACTTTGATGCTGGTCCGGGATGCGCCCGATCAGATCATCGACCGTGCCGAACTGGCTACGCTGCTCGAACGCGAGCTGGTCGCGCTCGAACAGGTCGACCCCGGTGCCCGCAGGCCTCGAATCACCGAGAACGGATATTCCGTTCTTCAAGCCTTCTCGCGCATGCGTTAAGGGAGCGGATGGCGTGCGACCCTTAGTGCGGCACACAGCGCGGGTGCCGTGCCGCATTGCCCTCCGCTTCGTCAAACAACTCCAACGGAGAAAGTCAAATGACAAAAAAAGTTGCCCTCGTCACGGGCGGGATGGGCGGCATCGGCGAAGCGATCAGTATGAGGCTGCACGACGTCGGCCACGCGGTCGTGGTGACCTACTCGCCGAACAATACCGGCGCCGACAGCTGGCTCGCCAAGATGGAAGCAACGGGCCGGCAGTTCCGTGCCTACAGCGTCGATGTGGCGGACTATGCGTCGTGTCAGCGTTGCGCGGCGCAGATCAAGGCCGAGATCGGGCCGATCGATATTCTCGTCAACAATGCGGGCATCACGCGCGACGCGAGTTTCAAGAAGCTCGAGCACGACAGCTGGGACGCCGTCCTGCGCACGAATCTCGACTCCGTCTTCAACATGACGAAGCAGTGGTACGAAGAGATGTCGGCTCGCGGGTGGGGTCGCATCGTCAATATCTCGTCGGTGATCGGCAGCAAGGGCGGCTTCGGCCAGACCAACTACGCTGCCGCGAAGGCCGGCATGCATGGGTTCACGAAATCGCTCGCCCTTGAACTCGCGCGCAAGGGCGTTACCGTCAATACCGTCTCGCCCGGGTTCATCGGCACGAAGATGGTGACGGCGATCCCCGAGGAGATCCTGAAGACGAAGATCCTGCCGGAGATTCCGGTCGGCCGTCTCGGCGAACCCGAGGAAGTCGCCGCACTGGTCGCCTATCTCTGCTCGCACGAAGCCGGATTCGTGACGGGCGCCAACATCGCCATCAACGGCGGTCAGCACCTCCAGTAAGCCCCAGGCG
>CBJMQH010000768.1:0-1925 GCA_966431825.1 uncultured Trinickia sp. | reverse complement strand
CGGGGAACAGATCGTGAATGCGCGCCCGCGCGCGTTGCGCATCGTCGCCGCAACGCAGCTCGGCATGCACGGCGACCAGCACGCCTTCTTTCAGGCGTGCGAGCCATGAATCCGGAACGCCGTTCATGGCTGCGCCGGCAAACAGCTCGGCGTCTTCCGCTGCGCCTGTCCGTACGAACGTGAACGTCGAAAACTCGGTGTGCTTCTCCCACTTGACCTGCCAATCGCCCTGTTTCGCCGCGTAATGGTTATGGTGCGGCACCGGGGGCGGTAAGTTCATTGCTGCGGCCAATGCGGCAAGCAGGCGAGCGTGAATGTCTTCGTCGTGTTCGGAATAGATCGCCAGGTGGCTGAGCGAGGCGGGGCCGTCGATGCGAAGAAACGGCCGAGCGTGCAGCTCTTTCGACAGCGAATCTCTGAGCGGGTGATTGAGCGAAGAAAACATGGACCTGTGCGTGGCGAAGGCGAGTGGCGCAGTGTAGCGCGCCATTTTGACATTGTGGACAACGGCGGACCGGCGGCGAAACGAGCAACTCGACTAAGCGCAGAAGTCGCCTCGCAGATACGCAGCGACGGCGCTTGTGACGGCGAGACGGGGCAATTCGTCAGGCGACGCCAGACGCGCGGCGACGATCTCTCGATTGTCGAGCCGCAGCTCGGGTAGGCGATCGAGTCGCAGCTCGAAGAAATGCACGCGGTCCCGGCGCCCGTCCCAGATGCCGTAGACGCTGCCTGCGCGCTGGAGCGGCGACGACACCGTAAGGCCGATCTCCTCGCGCATCTCGCGTCGCGCGGCCGCTTCGGGTGTTTCGCCGCGCTGAATGCTGCCGCCAGGGAATCCCCACTCGGTGCGATACGACGACTTCAGGATCAGCAGTGCCTCTCCAACGCGAATGGCAACAAGCGCGCCTTCGTGATAGGGGCGTCGGAAGTGCCACCATGCGCGCGCCAGGCGAAATCCGAGGCGAAGCGCGATGCGCCAGATAGCGTCGATGACGATCTTCGGTCCCGCAGCCTTCATGACGGCGAACCTTCTTCGCGCGGCTTGGCATGGCGGGCCAGAAAGCGGTCCAGTTGCTGCGCGAACGTCTTGCTGTCGTTAGGGCTATACGGTGAGGGACCGCCTGTCGCCACGCCTGAGCTGCGCAGTTGATCCATCACGTCGCGCATCGTCAAGCGCTCCTGAATGTTCTCACTTGAGAACCAGTTCCCGCGCGGATCGAGCACGTAGCCTCCCTTGCCCAGTGCGGCGGATGCAAGCGGGATATCGGCCGTGATCACGAGATCGCCTTTTTCGACGAGTTCGACGATGCGCGCGTCGGCGGCGTCGAAGCCGGACGGCACTTGCAGCGCCTTGATGAAGGGGGAAGGCGGCGTGCGCAGGTATTGATTCGCGACGAGCGTCACGCAGGCTTTGGTTCGCCGCGCCGCCCGGAAAAGGATGTCCTTCACGACAGCCGGGCAGGCATCTGCGTCGACAAATATTTGCATTGCGGTACTTCCAGACGGAACGATCGAGGGCAGAGCTGCGATCTTACCTCGCCGTTGTACCTGGGCGGCGCTTTGGAGCCGCCGGCATGACGAGCCGGTTGAAACCGTCGGGACTCCACGCCTCGCTGCCGATACCATGATGGACAAAAAAGAAGCCTTCCGGGTCGTAGCGGTCTTTGATCGCTTTGAGTTGCGGACGCTTCGTCGCCAGCACGCTGCAACAGGAGTCGGGTCGGCAAAGCCGGAATGCGTGGTGAGCAATGGCAGAGCCGCAATCGTCTTTAGAACGCCTCGTCTTTCCAAAGCAATGCTTTTCCTCAAGAAAGGAAACTCAGTCAAGCGTGCAGCGCCTTTTTTCGCGATTCTAGAGCGAACCCCGGTTTGGGCCGGACTCATATGCCTGGCTGATTACGCCATCTTTCAGTTGTCTATCG
>CBJMQH010000767.1:0-1926 GCA_966431825.1 uncultured Trinickia sp. | reverse complement strand
CTGGCTGTCGGCCGTGTTCCCCAGCGCATTTCAGTGGGCCTGAGCCAGGCACTGGAGACGATCTATCACGCGTGCCAGAAGCTGATGCACTGGCTCAGCTATCCGTTGCCGCTGATCCTTTTCTGCATGAGCGCCGCGCAGCTCGGCAAGTCGGGCATCGGGCCCTTGCACGCGATGCTGCAGTTCGTCATTGCGTTCTTCATCGCCTCGGTCGTGTTGCTCTCGCTGTCCGCGACCGTCATCTGGAAGCGCTCGGGCCAGCCGCTCGCCGCGACGCTCGCCGCACTGCGCGCGCCGTTCGCACTCGCGCTGGCCACGCGCAACAGTGCCGCTTGCATGCCGAGCATGATCGAAAGCATGGTCGAGCGGCTTGGTTTCGCCCGTTCGCGTGTCGAGCTGATGGTGCCGCTGACCGTGTCCCTACTGCGCATCGGCCCGACGGTCTACTACGTCTGCGCGACGTTTTTCATCGCTCAGCTCTACGGGCACGCGCTTGGCCCTGTCGAGATCTGCACGGTGCTGTTCGCGTCCGTGCTGGCCGGATTTGCGTCGGCCGGCATGACCGGGCTCGTGACGGTCTCGCTGATCGGGATGACATGCGTCTACCTGAGCCTGCCGTTCGAAGCTGCGTTCATTCTGTTCCTTGCCGTCGATCCGTTGTGCGACATGTTGCGTACGTTGATTCTCGTCATCGGCAACACGGCGGCCGTGTCGATGATCTGTCCACGCCCGCTTGAAATTTAGGAGACCGGCATGGCACTCATCGGCATTCTGGGCGGGATGGGACCGCTGGCGACCGTCGATTTCATGGAGCGCGTCGTCCAGCTGACGAGTACGGCCGGCGCACAGCGCGACCAACAGCATTTGCCGCTGCTGGTGGCCAACTTGCCGCATATCCCGGACCGTTCGGCGGCGATGTTGGGCGCGGGCGAAGATCCGCTGCCGGCGCTGCTCGATGGCATCGACATGCTGAACCGCAACGGCGTCGAGCTGATCGCAGTGCCGTGTAACTCCGCGCACTTCTGGTACGACGCGATGTGCGCACGCAGCCGCGCGCCGATCCTGAACATCGCGCAAACATGCGTGGCTGCCGTGCCGCCGGGTGTACGCAAAGTCGCGGTGCTTGCGACCGGAGGGACGCTGCGTAGCGGGCTCTACCAGCGCGTGCTGGCGGAGCACGGTGCCCAGCCCGTTGAACCGGACGAAGACACGCAGCGCCACGTCGACGCTTGCATCGATGCGGTGAAGGCCGGCGAGCTCGAGCGATCCGCGCAGCATTTGTCGGCAGCCCTTACCGATCTCGGGGCGGGCGGCGCCCAGGCCGCAATCATGGGCTGCACGGAAATCCCGCTCGCTGCGCGGATGCTGGGAGCGAACCCAATGGCGCTCGTGGACAGCACGCTCGAACTGGCGCGCGCGACGGTGTCGTATGGGCTCGCCCGCGGTTGGAACGTACACCGATGAAAGCACTGAGGCATTTTTCGAACAGCACGCTCGGGCTCGCGTTTGCGCTCGGGCTTGGCATTGTCGCGGGAACGCTCGCTCCGCCGGCAGGTGCGCCAGCCTACATCGTGGGGCAGATCTACCTCGCGCTCGTCAATATGGCTGCGCTGCCGCTGCTCGTCGTGGCCTTGTTTTTCGGCCTGCGGCAGTTGCTGACCTTGGCTCATCCGGAGTGGCGGGTCGGATCGATGCTGTCTCTTTCGCTCGCATTGGTCGCGCTTTGTGCCGTAGGTGGGACCCTCATCGGGCTGATTGCCGGGCCGGGCGCCCATCTAGGCGCCGGTGCGCGCGCGCATTTGGGGCAACTCGTCATGCAAAGCACGAGCGATGCGCAGGACTTGCGCATGTCGCTCTTCGGCACCGACGGCGCGGCCCGCGTACCGGCGACGGTCGCGCTGCGCGAGCTGGCACCCGATAACTTCT
>CBJMQH010000766.1:0-1929 GCA_966431825.1 uncultured Trinickia sp. | reverse complement strand
TCGCTCGGTGGGGCTTCTTCGTCAAGCAACCTGCGCCGCGCGGGCGGCGTACCGCTACACCGCCGTCACGGCCTTGGGGCGGCTCGCAGCGCTCGAGTTCGCGCCGGTTTGCGCACTTACTTTGCGCCGACGCTTTGCAGCGGCGTCCACTTGCCACCCTTTACGTGGTAGATCGTGATGCCGCCGTTCTTCAGATCGCCGTGCTCGTCATAAGCGAGGTGCGACGTCGTGACAGCCGGCATTTCGGTCTTCGCCAGCACCGGCAGGTACTTCGCCGGATCGGTCGAGTTCGCCTTCTTCATGGCCGTGAACATGGCCATCGCGCCGTCATAAGCGTACGGGGAATACGTTTCGACGTCCTTGCCGAAGCGCTTCTTGTACTTCGCGATGTACTCCTTGCCGCCGGGCATGTCGTCGAGCGGCAGGCCTGCGAGCGAAGCGTACGTACCGTCGGCCGCGTCGGCGGCGATCTTCAGGAAGTCGGGCGTGTGAACCATTTCGCCGCCCATCAGCGGTGCCTTCATGCCGAGCGACTTCATCTGCTTGACCATCGGCGCGGCTTGCGCGTCAGCGCCGCCGTAATAGATGAGATCCGGGTTCGCAGCCTTGAGCTTCGTCAGAATGGCCTTGAAGTCGACAGCCTTGTCGTTCGTGAACTCACGATCGACGATCGTCGCGCCGGCTGCCTTCGCTGCCTTCGCGAACTGATCGGCGAGACCCTGGCCGTAGGCCGTACGGTCGTCGACGATCGCGATCTTCTTCATGTTCAGGTTCTTCACGGCGAACGTACCGGCGACCGAACCTTGCTGCGTGTCCGAGGTCATCATGCGGAACGTCGTCTTGAAGCCTTGCTGCGTGTACTCAGGCGCCGTTGCCATTGCGATCTCGGGGATGCCCGCGTTCGCGTAGATGCGCGAAGCCGGGATCGTCGTGCCCGAGTTGAAGTGGCCGACCATGCCCTTGATGCCGTCGTCGACGAGCTTCTGCGCGACCGTCGTACCCGTGCGCGGGTCGGCCTGGTCGTCCGCCGTGTCGAGCACGAATTGAACGGGCTTGCCGCCGATCACGGGCTTCGTCGCGTTCATGTCTTCGACTGCGAGCGTGACACCGTTCTGGAAGTCGGCGCCGTAGTGAGCCTGCGCACCCGTCATCGGACCGGCGAAGCCGATCTTCACTTGCTCGGCCTGCTGTGCGTTTGCGGTCCCCACCAGCGACATTGCTGCAACCAGCGTCGCGCCTGCCAGCGTTTTCATTTTGTGCTGCATGCTTTCTCCTAGATCCCAAGGTAGTTGGAGAGCGGCTGCCGGGGTCGCCGCGCCGCCTCCAGTCATTGATTCCAACGGCGAGGGTCGCTCAACCAATCGTCATCAAATTCGCGTTGCCGCCCGCCGCGGCCGTGTTGACGCTCACCGAGCGCTCCGTCAGAAGACGCTCGAGCACATAATCCTCATCGCCGTTCGCCAGCCCGTGCGTCGCCGCACCCTGCACCGAGACGATCGGGCCCGGCCGCTGCGCCACTTCCTTCACGAGACGCAACAGCTCGTCGCTATCGCCTTCGAACAGTACCGCCTCGAAGGGCGTATCCGCACTCTTCGCGACACTGGCAAACCCCTTCAGCGCTTTCGGCAGTGCCGTCACGAGCGCTTCGCCCGCTGCCCCGGAGAACAGCGCGCGGTTGCCCGTCGCCAGCACGGCCGCGAACTGCGCCCGCGCACCGGCGTCCGTCGACGGCACGCAATATACCGTGCCGCGCGGGCCGAGCGTGTACGAATTGCGCTCGCCCGTCGGGCCCGGCAGCATGGCCGTCATGCCGGCCGGCATCGTGGAGAGGTAGCCGTCGCAACGCGCGGCCAGTGCCGGCTGGCGGTCGTCGATCAGCCAATCGCGCAGCGCGGTCAGCGCGCCGCGCGGCGTCGCGACATCGTCCGG
>CBJMQH010000765.1:0-1937 GCA_966431825.1 uncultured Trinickia sp. | reverse complement strand
GGACCGACCTTCAGCGCGCCCACCCGCGTGGCGAGCAGGTCGGCAAAACGCGCATAGACGCCCGACTGGACATAGACGCGGTTCGGGCTCACGCAGGTTTGGCCGCCGTTGCGAAATTTTGCGGCCATGAGCCCGGCGACAGCGGCCTCGAGGTCGGCGTCGTCGAAGACGATGAAAGGCGCGTTGCCGCCGAGTTCGAGCGAGAGCTTCTTGAGCGTGGCTGCCGATTCGCGGGCAAGGTATTTGCCGACCTGCGTCGAGCCAGTGAACGTGATCTTGCGCACGCGGGCGTCGGCAAGCCAGTCGGCCACGGCCGCCACCGTGTGTGCACGCGAGGCGCTGATCAGGTTGAGCACGCCGGGCGGGAGGCCGGCCTCGTGCGCGAGCATCGCCAGCGCGAGGGCGGTGAGCGGCGTGTCTTCGGCAGGCTTGCCCACCACCGTGCACCCGGCGGCCAGTGCGGGCGCGATCTTGCGCGCAATCATCGCAAGCGGGAAATTCCACGGCGTAATGGCAGCGACGATGCCGATCGGCTCCTTCACGGCGCTCATGCGCTTGCCGCGCTGCTGCTGCGGGATGACGTCGCCGTAGATGCGCGTTGCCTCGTCGGCGAACCACGCGACATACGAGGCGCCGTACATGACTTCGCCGCGCCCTTCATTGCGCGGTTTGCCTTGTTCGAGCGAGATCAGGTTGCCGAGCGCATCGGCGTTTTCGACGATCAGCGCATGCCAGCGACGCAGCACGGCCGCGCGCTCGGCCGGTAGGGTATCGCGCCAGGCGGGGAAGGCACGGACGGCCGCCTCGGTCGCGGCCCGAGCGTCGGCGGCGTCGCTGTCGGCCACCTCGGCGAGCGTTGCCCCGGTCGCGGGATCGGTGACGGCGAAGCGGCGGCCGGTAGCGGCGGCCACCCATTGGCCGTCGATGAAATTGTCGCGGCGAATCAGATCGCTCAGCGAATAGCGCGTAACCATGTGTCGACATCTCCGAGTCGTGGCGGTTGGGGGCAGCGTTGTGCCGGATACGGCACTACTTTGGCAAAACGGATCGGCGGCGGATAGGACGATCCTTTCATTGCGCGGTGGGGTGTGAGGGGCGGGAACGCGTGGTGCGACGCAACGCGACTATCGCGCTGGCCGCGCGCTCGGCAATCCTAAGATTCGAAATTTCGCCGTGGCAGCCTGTCATGTTCGGTGCGACGATTCAGTCACCGAAAGCAACGAGCGCCTGGAAGCGATGACGGCTCGGAGCGATGCTCAGTACGCAAGGGCGCAGCGCATGACACATTCGATCGATTTGACGAGTCTGCTCGCAGAGCGGAAGGAGGCGCCGCCGTGCGGCCCGAGCCTCGAATACTCGCCTGAATACATCGAGGCGATGCGGCTTGCGCAGGGCACGCCCGAAGTCGAGTACGGCAGTGTGCGGCGCGAGGCGTCGGAGCCCGATTGGAAGGCGGTCAAGCGTGCCGTGCTGCCGCTGCTCGCACGCACGTGCGATCTGCATCTTGCTGTCCTGCTGACGCGCGCGCTCGTCGTGCTGCATGGCGTTGCCGGACTGCGAGACGGACTCGCGCTGATCGACGGATTGCTGGCCGGCTATTGGACTCACTTGCATCCGCTGCTCGATGCCGATGACGACGACGACCCGACCGAGCGCATCAGCATATTGGCCGTGCTTAGCGAACGGCCGGGGCTGGTACGTGCGCTATACGACGCGCCGCTGATCGATTCCCCCGTGGGACGCATCGCGCTGCGCGACGTGCTCATCGCCGAGGGCGAATGGCCGGCTGCTGAGGGGGCCGGCGTGTTGGCGACGCAGGAAATTGACAGTGCCGCGAATGCGACGGCCTCCGAAAACCTGGCTGCGACGGCCGCGCTGATCGACGAAGCAGGCGCTCGCGCCAATGCCATCGCTTCTACGTTGAACGAGCGTACGGG
>CBJMQH010000764.1:0-1938 GCA_966431825.1 uncultured Trinickia sp. | reverse complement strand
CGCGATGCAATCCGCGTAGCATCGGGCGGGTGCGGCGCGCCCGCCTGCGCACGTGCTTGCTTGCGTTCAGGCCGCGGCCGACTGGCGGAGCGTTTTGATCAGCAAGGACTGCAAACTATCGATGGCCTTCGAGCCGCGTGAATCGCGGCTTCGATAGACCGCGACTTCCATCGGTTCCAGCGGGCCCAAGCCTTCGGCGCTGCCCAGAATCTTCAGGTGCGCAGGCGCGCTGCATTGCGTCAGCGCTGCCACGGCGAGCCCGCTCTCTACCGCAGCGATTTGCCCGGCAAGGCTGGAGCTGTTGTATACAACCTTGTATCGCCGCCCTTGCTGGGCGAGGGAATGGATGGCGGTGCGTCTCGCGAGGCTCGTGCTTTCGTAGACGGCGATCGGAATCGGGTCGCGCCGCCACAGTTCGAATTGTGCGGCGCCGACCCAGACCATCGGCTCGTGAAACAGGAGCGTACCGCGCCGGGCGTGGTCGCGCGACACAAGCGCGATGTCGAGTTCGCCGCTCGCCACGCGCGGAATCAGCGACGTCGATTGTTCGCAGATCAGCTCGATTTCCACCCCGCTGTGCCGCGGCGCAAACCGTTTGAGCACCGGCGTCAGATATTTCTCGGCGTAGTCGTCGGGGACACCGAGCCGCACGCGGCCGCTTAGTTGCTCGCCTTGCAGCGCGATATGCACTTCGGCATGCAAATCGAGGATGCGCCGCGCATACCCAAGCAGTGTCTCGCCGTCCTGGGTCAGTTCGAGCGTGCGCGAGCCGCGCTCGATGAGCCGTAGCCCCAGCGCGCTCTCGAGCTTCTTCAATTGCATACTCACGGCCGACTGAGAACGGTGCACTTCGCCCGCCGCGCTTGTCAGCGAACCGGCGTCGACGACGGCCACGAAGCATTTGAGCCAGTCCGTTTGCAGATCGCGCTGTTTCATTGTTTCGGGAGGTTTTCGAATTTCGAATGGATGGCGTTCGTATTATGCGCTTTTGGCGCAACCATTGACGCGCCATACTGGGTTCATGGATACGAACCAGCCCCTCATTACCCGTGCGATTTTCGGACCCGTCGAGCGCCGCCCGTCGTCCGGGGCATGGCCGTTCGTTCTGGGTTGCATGCTGCTCGGCACGATCGGCGTCTTCGTGCATGAGGCGCACGCCGATCCTTTGACTGCCGCATGGTTTCGCTGCGCGTTCGGGCTGATCGGCATGACGCTCTGGGTGACGCTGCGTGGCCAGACTCGGTTTCTGCGGTTGACGCCGACGACAGGCATCTGGGTGCTGGCCGCTGGTTCGTTGATGGTGCTCAGTTGGGGGCTGTTCTTTACCGCAATCGAACACATTCCTACCGGCATCGCCGTCGTGTTGTTCAACGTTCAGCCGATGTGGGTGCTGATCCTAGGTGCCTTTTTCCTCAAGGAGTCGAACGGCTGGCGCCGTATTGCGGCGGTTTGGGCGGCAATGTTCGGTCTGGTGCTGGCGACGGGAATCATGGGACAGGCGAACCGCGACGGGGGCGGCAACGGTTACTGGCTCGCGGTATGCGCGTGCTTGTTGGGGGCATTGTGCATGGCCAGCGTCACGATCATCGCGCGGCGGCTGCACGATCTTCCTGCCGGCATCCTTGCGTGGTGGCAATGTGCGCTTGGCACGCTGACGTTGTGGATTTGGCCGACGCAGCATGGCTGGCCGGCGTTGGGCGCCACGTGGCTATGGCTTGCAGGGCTCGGTATCGTTCATACCGGGTTGGCCTACACGCTGATCTACGGCGGTATGGCCCGCCTGAGCACGGGCCGTATCGCGCTGTTGCAGTTCGTTTATCCGGCGGTCGCGATTCTGATCGACCAGCGGTTCTTCGGCCAGCGGTTGAGCGGTCTTCAACTCGCCGGCATCGCGGTCATGGCTGCCGCCATCGTGTTTGCCGAGCTTCGTTCGCGATC
>CBJMQH010000763.1:0-1944 GCA_966431825.1 uncultured Trinickia sp. | reverse complement strand
GCCGATTCGGCGACGCCGCGGCACTGCTGAAAAAAGTTCGCTTCGGCTCGGCGCAGCAGCCGCGACGCGGATTGGCGCGCTGGTTCGAGCGCTTCTCGCAACACTATCTTTACCAATTGCCGTGGTATGTGTTCATCGGCGCGCCCGGCTCGGGCAAGACCACCGCGCTCGTCAATTCCGGTTTGAACTTCCCGCTCGCCGAGCAGTTCGGCCGCGCGGCCATTCGCGGCGTAGGCGGCACACGTCATTGCGACTGGTGGTTTACGAACGAGGCGGTGCTGATCGATACGGCTGGTCGTTATACGACGCATGAAAGCAATCGCGCGCTGGACGAGAGCGAATGGAACGGCTTCGTCGAGCTGCTGAAAAAGTACCGTACCCGGCAGCCGCTGAACGGTGCCATGCTGACGATCAGCGTGGCCGATCTCGTCGGTGCTTCGGACAACGAACGTACGCTGCACGCGATGGTGTTGCGCAAGCGGCTGCAGGAACTGCGTGCGCAATTGGGCATTGAGTTTCCCGTCTACTTGATCGTGACCAAGGCCGACCTGCTCGCAGGTTTCACGGAATATTTCAGCGCATTTGGGCGCGCCGAGCGGGAACAGGTATGGGGGTTCACGTTCGGTCTGCGTGAACAGGCTGCAAATTTCGATTTGCGTGCCGCGTTCGATCGCGAGTTCGCGTTGCTGCACCGGCGGCTCAACGACGCATTGCCCGAATTGCTGACCGAGCAGATCGACCCGCGGCAACGCGAGTTGACCTACCTGTTGCCACAGCAGTTCGCAGGTCTGCAGGACATCCTGGGCCAGTTCGTCGCTGAGGTGTTTTCCGAGTCCAAGTTTGAGCCGATGCCGATGCTGCGTGGGGTCTACTGGACGAGCGGCACGCAGGAGGGGACGGCGTTCGATCGCGTGATGGGCGGCATCAAGCGCTTTCTGAAGATCGAGGGCACGCCGCCCGCGGCTCAGACCGCCGCCGGCGGACGCAGCTTTTTTCTGAAATCGCTTTTGCAGGAACAGATCTTCAACGAAGCGGCGCTGGCGGGGAGCGACTTGAGCTGGCATCGCCGGCGGCAGGTCCGGATCGTGGCCGGCTACATCGGACTCGCTGTCTTGTTCGTCGCAGTCGGCGTTGCATGGCTGCGCAGCTTCGGGAACAACGGCAGGTACCTCGAGGCGCTTGCCGGGCGGGTGCCGGTCGTGGCAACTCAACTGCAACATGCGAAGCTTGGCGACGGCTCCGACATCACGCAGTTGTTGCCCGTCCTCGACGCCCTGCAGGAATGGCCTGCGGCAGAGGGGGTCGATCCTCGTCACCCACCGCTTTCGTATCGGTGGGGTCTATTTCAGGGGGACCGGATGTTGGCCGCGTCGGGCGCGGTCTACCATCGAGCGCTCGAGGAGGCACTGCTGCCGCTTGCTGTCCGGCGGCTGGAGACTGCGCTGCGAAACGCGCCTGCGAGCGATGGTGCTTACACGTACGCGTTGCTGAAGGCATACCTCATGCTGTTCGACAGCGCGCACTACGATCCGGCGTTCGTCCAAGCGGTATTGGAGTTGGAGTTCGAGCGGGGGTTGCCGGCCGATTTCCCGTCGTCCGAGCGCACCGCATTACGCTCGCATCTCGCTGCGCTGTTCGGCGGACATATCGTGACGTCGTCGGTGCCGATGGACGAGCGCCTTGTTGCGGACAGGCGCGACGAACTGCGGCGCGTGCCGCTGGCTCAACGTCTCTACGGGCAGCTAGAACGCACCTTGCGCGCGAGCACGGCGTCGTATGGCTTCAGTTTTGCGGATGCCGCGGGCCCCGATGCATCGCTCGTATTCAAGCGTCAAAGCGGCAAGGGGCTCGATGAAAGCCTACCCGTCCTCTATACGCCGCGCGGCTACTGGAACGTGTTCGACAAGCTCCTCGACGACGCCGTCGTTCTCGGCGATCTCGATG
>CBJMQH010000762.1:0-1954 GCA_966431825.1 uncultured Trinickia sp. | reverse complement strand
CCCGCACTGGGACGCGGCATTCGAAGAAGCCCTTTTCCTGGATGTGGCCAGGCGCCATGTGCCCGCGTTCCCCGACAAGCTGGCCGAGGCCCCGCGCGAGCCGGCCGACGCTCGCGAGATCGCCGCTGTCGCCGACTACTACACGCGCATGGCTTCGCACGACCTATTTATCGTGCAGGTCGTCGCGAGGGCAATCGACACGTTGTTCGCAGACGATCCCGGCTTTGCGCTCGTCCTGTCGCGCCAGCTTGGAGACGACGGTGCGCATGCCGTCATTGCGCGCGAGCGCGTGAAGGCGCTGACCGGCGAAGATCCGCTGCCGCGCATCGAGGCACTCGTGCGCGCGCATTGGGCGCGCCTGGGCGATTTACCCGTGCGTGATCTGCCAGGTTTCCTCGCGTTTCAATGGCACTACGAACTGCATATCCTTGCGAAGCTTTGGATTCAGCGCAAGACGAACCGGATCGCCGACGGTGCGATGCGCTCGCACGGCGAGAACCGTATCCGGCCCGACGAGGAGTGGCATCGCGTACAGATCGTGCAGTGGTGGTTCGAACGCCTGGCCGCGACCCCTGAGGCTGTGCGCCGGTCGTTGATCGATGCGGTCATCGCCGCAGACGACGACGTGCAGCGCCGGATCGACGCCTATATTCACGAGGAGTACGCGAACATGGCCGAGGTGTTCGGCGCCGACATCACCGCGTATTGCGCGATCTACGATGATTGGCGTCGCGAGATCCTGGCGCGCGTGCTCGGTCTTTCCAGCGAAGCACTGCCGAGGCTCGTCGGGCTTTCCTCGCATGTCGTCGAGCCGGCAAGCGCGATGGAGCCGGCGTGATGGATGCCGCGACCGTCGGCGAGCATGGGCGAGCGAGTGATGCGGCGCAGGTCGAGGCGCGCTTGAATGCGCTCATCGAGGCGCTGCAGGCAACAGCCGCCGAGCGCGATCGCGCCGGAGGACACGCGGCTCACGAGAAGGCGCTGATCAGGGACGCCGGCCTCTTGGCGCTCGCCGTGCCGCGCGAGTACGGCGGACGCGGTGCACGCTGGCAGACCGTATTCGATACGCTGAGGCGGATCGCGCGGGTGGACAGTGCACTCGCTCATTTGTTCGGCTTCCAATGTTTGCAAGTGGCCAGCGTTGCGCTGTGGGGCGACGAGGCGCAGCGCAGACACTATCTGGGCGGCACGGCCGAATCCCGTTGGTGGTGGGGCAACACGATCAATCCGCTCGATACGCGGCTTCTCGCCCATCCGGCCTCGGAGGGGGGCTATCGATTGACGGGCGTGAAGGGCTTTTGCTCGGGCACGCGCGGTTCGGACATGATGCTCGTCAGTGCATTCGAAGCGGGCACAGGCACCCCTGTCGTCGCGGTGGTGCCGACGGCACGGCAGGGCGTTGCCGTGCTCGACGACTGGGCGCCGATCGGTCAACGGCAGACGGACAGCGGCAGCGTGCGCTTCGACGATGTCCATGTGGCGGCATCCGAGGTGCTGCCGCGAGCCCTGCGCGAGCGTGCGCCAATCGGTACGTTGCGCACGCTGATCGCGCAACTCGTGCTCGTCAACTTGTTCACCGGTATTGCCGAAGGGGCGCTTTCGCAGGCTGTGGACTATGCGACCCATCGTGGTCGGCGTCGCGCCGGCTTTTCCGCGGCCGCCGACGATCCGCATCTGTTGCGCCGCTTCGGGGAAATGCGCGTCCAGGTCGCAGCCGCACGCGCGCTGACGATCCAGGCGAGCGATGCGCTCGGGCAGGCATGGGAGTGCGGTCTCGCGCTATCGGCGCAGACGCGCGCCGACGTGGCGTTGGTCGTATCAGAGGCGAAGGTCGTGGCTCACCGCGCGGCGCTCGAAGTCAGCCAGAGTCTGTTCGATGTCTGCGGCGCGCGCGCGGCAGCGGACGCATCGCTTGCGCTCGACCGCTACTGGCGCAACGCGCGCACGCATACGC
>CBJMQH010000761.1:0-1956 GCA_966431825.1 uncultured Trinickia sp. | reverse complement strand
AGTGAGTGCGGGGCATGACCATGTTGGTTGCCTGCTCGGCCCTTCCCGGTCGCCCAGCTGGGGTATCGTTGATCGGGGCGGCCGCCTCCACTGCGCTTCAGGCGACGGGCCTCACCAAGCCCGACGTGCCCGACGCCCAAAAGCCGCCGCGCCAGATTCCGCTTACGCTTGCAGCTGCGTCGAATCTGAATGCCGCACGCGACAATCATCCGCTCGCGCTCGTCGTCCGCCTTTACGCGCTGAAGGACCCGACTTCGTTCCAGCAAGCGCCCTTCGACGCATTCACCGATCCGGACAAGGAAAAAAGTACGCTTGGCGCCGATTTGATCAACGTGCGCGAAGTCACGCTGATTCCGGGCCAGCATTACCAGATGACGGAGAAGGTGTCGCGTGAAGCGCAGGCGTTCGGTGTCGTCGCCCTGTTCCGCGATCCGGCGATCCAGCGCTGGAAGCTCGCATTCGATCCGGCCAAATCGGAGAAATCCGGCATAATGATCGGTCTTCACAACTGTGCGATGACCGTGACGAACGGTACCGTCATCGCGCCCGATCCGCATTTGCCGACCCAACCGCTGAATATGTTGTCCTCGGTCAGCTGCGGCTAGCCGGGCCACTCACGACAGAGCGAAAAATTAAATGAGTTATTCATCGAAATTGCTATGGGGTGAAGGGCTCTTTCTGCGGCCCCAGCATTTCCAGCAGCAAGACGCCTATCACGAAGCGCGCCTCGCCGAGTCTATCCGCGCGATTCAACCGTACAGCTGGGGCGTGCGCAGCGTGCGTGTCGATGCCGACTCGCTCAGCAACGGGCTTTTGCGTCTGACCGAGCTCTCGCTGGTCTTTCCTGACGGCACGCTCTTTACGGCGCCGCAAGCCGACGATCTGCCTCAAGCCATCTCGCTCGATACGCTGCCCGAAGGCACGGGCGATCTGACCTTCTACCTCGCGCTGCATCCGCTGCGCGAATCGGGCGGCAACTGCTCGGACGACGCGAGCGACGGTTTCGTGTCGCGCTTCGGCAGCAAGACGGTCCCGGTGGCCGACCAATTCACGAACGCCTCGATCGCCAACCTCACGCTGCTCAAGACGCGCGTGAAGCTGATCGGGCCGAACGAGCCGCGCACGCAACTCGTCGCGATCCCGCTCGTGCGGTTGCGGCGCACGGCCACCTCGGGCTTCGAACTCGACGAGAGCTTCGTGCCGCCGATCCTCGCCATCGAGGCTTCGCCGACGCTGCATCAGCGGCTGCGCCAGCTCATCGATGCGATGCAGGCGAAGGTGAGCGCGCTCTACGGGTTCCATCGCGAACCCACGAAGAACATCATCGAATTCCGCTCGGGCGACATCGCTTCGTTCTGGCTGCTCCATACCGCCAATGCGGCCGTCGCTTCGCTCGTGCATCTGCACCAGCATCCCGCGCTGCATCCGGAGCGCCTGTTCCACGAATTGCTGAAACTCGCCGGCCAGTTGATGACGTTCTCGAAACGGTATTCGCTCGCCGACCTGCCCGTCTATCGCCACGAGGAGCCGGGCCCCGGCTTCGCGGAACTCGATACGATCGTGCGCGACCTGCTCGAAACCGTCATCTCGACACGCTACTTCGCGATCGCGCTCGAAGAAGTCCGCCCGTCGTTCCATTCGGGCCGGCTCGACTCGGGCAAGATCGACGAGAAGACGACATTCTTCCTCGCCGTATCGGCCGAGATGCCGGCCGTCGAACTCGTCGAAGCGGTGCCGGCGCGCTTCAAGGTCGGGGCGCCGGACGACGTCGACAAGCTCGTGCTCTCGGCCATGCCGGGCGTGCGGCTCGTCTACACGCCGCAGGTGCCGCCCGCCGTGCCCGTGCGCCCGGGCGCCTGCTATTTCGCGCTCGAATCGCGCAGCGCGCTGTATGACCGGATGCTTCCGGCGCAGTCGGCCATGATCTATGCACCGTCGGGCATCAACGAACTGAAA
>CBJMQH010000760.1:0-1957 GCA_966431825.1 uncultured Trinickia sp. | reverse complement strand
GATGATGTCGTCCGGGTCGGCGGTGATGGTGACGCCTTCGGGCGCGACGAGGTCTGGGTCCTGAATCTAGGCCACACGGAAGTGGCGACGCCCGAGGAGGCAGCGGCATGGGCGCGAGGCGTCCGGCAGCTTTATCTGAGCGATTACATCAAAACTTGGGACGACTATCTCGGCGATTTGCGTTTGCGCGAGGGAGCGTCGCTGACGCAGAGCATCCAGGAGGCGCGGATCCTCTCGGCACCCGATTCGCCTTTGACACGGCTTTTTGGCGCCGTTGCGCGCGAGACCACGCTCGGGCGCGAACCAGCGCAAGGCGATCGCTCAGCGCCGAGCACGCAGGACAAAGTTGATGAAGCGCGCAGTTCGCTCGCGCAAATCTTCGATAAAGGATCGAGCGCCGACACGGGCGCGACCGCGTCCGCGGCACGGCCCGAACTCGTGGTGGACAGACACTTCGCAGGCCTGCATGCATTCGAAATGTCGGGCGGAGACGGCGCCCACGGTGCGGATAGGGACAGCGGCAAGACGGGATCCTCAGCGGATTCCTTCGCCGCGGTTACCAAGATGATCGACGAACTCTACGACTATCTCACCGCGACCGACGATGCGCTTCGCAGCGGCGCCGTGCCGCCGCCATCGGACGTACCCGATAGGGTCCGTGCGAAGGCAGGCCGCCTGCCGACCCCGTTTCGTGAAATCCTCTATGACCTGTCCAACGCCGCGAACGGAGGTATCGCGCGAGCGCTGCAGCACAACGTGACGCAAAGCGCGGCGGCCAATATCGGCGACTTTTGTCGGCAGGCAATCGAGGGACGCTATCCGTTCGCGCACGGTTCCTCACGCGACGTGACCCCGGCCGATTTCGCGCAACTATTCGCGCCGGGCGGCACCATGGACAGCTTCTTCCAGAAGAACTTGCAGCCGCTCGTCGATACCGCCGCGCGCCCCTGGCGGTTCAACAGCGGCGCGCAGGGCAACCCGGCGGTCGCGGCGCCGGTCCTCTCGTCGTTCGAAAAGGCGGCCGTCATTCGCGATGTGTATTTCCCCGGCGGCGCTCGCACACCCGAGACCACGGTCGAAATCAAGCCGCTCGACGTGGACCCCTCTATTTCGGAGATGGTGCTCGACGTGGATGGGCAGATCGTGCGCTACGCGCACGGCCCGCAAGTGCCGACAACGGTTCATTGGCCAGGCACGCGCGGCAGCAATCAGGTGCACATGCAGATCGTCGAGCAGTCAGGTGCGACGGGCGGCATCGCTACCGAGGGGGCGTGGGCGCTACATCGTCTGTTCGACCGCGCATCGATATCGGGCGGACGGGCTCCGGAACAGATGCTTGCTCATTTCGTGATCGACGGCAAGCCGCTCACGCTCGAGGTCACGGCCAGCAGCGTTCGCAATCCGTTCCGGTTACCGCAGCTCGAATCGTTTTCTTGCCCGGCTTCCGCATCATGATCGCCGTTCCGATTCCGCGGCCACGCCGCTTCGATGCGCCGCCCGCCTGGTATGGGAAGGTCCCCGGCACGGGCGATTTCGTGAACCGGCGTTTACCGAGCGCGCTGGCCGCATGGTGGGAGCGCTGGTTGCAGCACGGCATGGCCGCGCTGCGACAGCGCGCCCCAGGTGAGCTCGAGCGCCACTATGCCGTGGCGCCGCTGTGGAACTTCGCGATACCCGTGGGGGCAGGCGCGCAGTGCGTGCAGTTCGGCTGTCTCGCCCCGAGTTGTGACCGCGTCGGGCGTTACTACCCGCTCATGGTGACGTTCGCGATCGCCGCGAACGACTACGACAGCGCATTGATCGAGCGAGCCGGGACGTTCTACCGCGAGACCGGCGAGGTATTGCTCGACGCGATTCGGCTCGGACGCACCCCCGAGCAAATCGAGCGTGCGCTCGTGGCGGTTTCACGACCGTCTCTCGACGGCGCCGGCCACATGGAGCGGCCAACCGATGTGGC
>CBJMQH010000759.1:0-1963 GCA_966431825.1 uncultured Trinickia sp. | reverse complement strand
ACCGCGCCGCCCTGCGTTCCAGGACTGGCTGCGCGGGCTCGGGCTCGGGCTCGGATTCGGTTCCGGCGCCGGCGTCGCGCCCGCCCGCCGCGGCCCCGTCGCAACGCTCGGGCTGCGCAACGCAGTCGCATTCTTGGCAGCATGCGTGCTCACGGCCGGGGTCGTGTTGACGCTGTACCGGCCCACGCCCCCGTCGGCGTTCGTCGACGAGCTCGTCGCGAGCCATGTGCGCGCGCAACTCTCCGGCCACGACATCGACGTCGTTTCATCGGATCAGCATACGGTCAAACCGTGGTTCAACGGACGGCTCGACTATGCGCCGCCCGTCGAGGACCTGGCCGCGAGCGGTTTCGTCTTGACGGGCGGACGGCTCGACTACGTCGATCACCGGCGCGTTGCCGTCCTCGTCTACCGGTATCGCAAGCACATCATCGACGTGTACGTGCTGCCCGACGCCGAACGCGTTGCGGCGCGGTCGACCACCGGCCTCGCCCGCGACGGGTATGCCGTTGCACAGTGGCACGACGCGGGGATGACGTGGTGGGCCGTGTCCGACGCCGAAGCGGGTGTGCTGGGACAGTTGCGCACGGCGCTCAGCGAGCGCTTGCACGGCGCCCCTGCAACGTCGGAACCGCAGTCCTGATGCAACGGGCCGCGGCGTAGCGCGAAGCCGGGAGCGCTCCGGCGTACTCAGGATGCGTCGAGGCCAGCGACGATCCGATCCGCCAGCGTACCCAGCGCCCGACTGATGGCGGCAGCCTGTGCCTCGCCGTCGTCGCCCTCGATCGCCGTACTGACGTCCACATCGTGCGAGGCAACGACCCGTGCTGCGCCGGTGTCGTCGACAAGCGCCCAGCTCGCACTCATCGTCAGTTGCCGCCCCGCTTGCGCCGGCCGCGCATGGAGCGCCGCGATCGTGACGACGACATGCCGCGCATCCGCCGGCGCAGGGGTGTCGGGCGACACGCAGAGGCCTGCCGGAAGACGTGCGCGCAGATCGAGCGCCAGCGTGCCGCGCACGAGCTTCGCGAACGGCGCGCCCCAACGGTCGTCCGCATGCACCTGCAAGCGGCCATCTCCGCGATCTTCCACAATCTCGGGCCGGTCGAGCAAGGCAGGAATCCGCACGGCGTCCAATTGCACGGGCCGCAGCCGTGGCCCGCCGACCGTGCGCAACGCCGGCTCATCGGGCGCGGCGGTCTCCAGCGTGAAGAAGCGCGTCGGTGGGCTGTGACCGCATGCCGGGAACAGGAAAATCAGCGCGGCCACCGGCGCTAACCGATAGGCCACACGGCGCACGTTCATAGGACTCATCAAGGTTCTCCGCTCCCTTTGCCGCGCACGATGGCTTCCGGGTGACGTCCCAAATAGTCGGCCAGCGCGCGCATCGAACGGGCCATGTCCGTGAGCTCCGACACGGCCGTCGGCAGGTCGTCCTGTGCCTGACCGTTCGAGCCCAACATCCGGCTCGCGGCGCCGGCCGCATGGTCGGCCTCGCGCGCCGTATCGCGCAGCTGCGCGACAAGCGGCCCGATCTGCGGCGAGACCTGCTGGAGCGTGCTGTCGAGCTGCGTCACGACACGATCGATATGGTCGACGCTTTCCCGAATCTGCGGCGATGCAGTCAGTGCCGCGACCTGCCCGGCCGTGCGGCGGATGTCGCGCGCCGTCTGAGCAAGGGGCAGCGCCGCGACCGTGGTCGCCACCTGATCGACATGCGCGAGAATCGAATCGACATCGCCGGAGGGCGCGCTCGGGATCTCTCGCGACTCGCCGCGCATCGCGAGCTGAGCGGGTCGCGCCCCCGCAACGAAATCGAGCGCCACTTCCCGCGCGCCGGGGGTGTTCCACATGTGGATGGGCATGCACGCGCCCTGGGCCTGCTGCACGGCGAGCCGGTCGGGCAGCGCCACCGGCATCACCAGCGGCCCGAAGATGTCCCGCAACTCGTCGATGCGGAACT
>CBJMQH010000758.1:0-1966 GCA_966431825.1 uncultured Trinickia sp. | reverse complement strand
GTCTGGCGTGGGTGTCGGCGGGTTGGAACTGCGGGGAGGGCGTGGTCGGGAAGTGCTTGATTTCTTGGAAAACATGTTTCCGGTGGGGGACCTCGCGCGAACCGTGGTCGTCGTATCGACGTCCGACCGGCCCGCGCTCGAGCGCCTCAAGGCAGCCTATACCGCCACGGCGATCGCCGAATACTTCCGCGATCAAGGCAAACGCGTCCTGCTGATGATGGATTCGCTCACGCGCTTCGCACGGGCGGCGCGCGAAATAGGCCTTGCGGCAGGCGAAAAACCGGCCGCCGGCAGCTATCCGCCCAGCTTCTTCGCACGGTTGCCGCGCCTCTTGGAGCGTGCCGGACCGGCCGAGACAGGCAGCATCACCGGCATCTATACGGTGCTGGTCGAGGGCGACAACATGAACGAGCCCGTCGCCGACGAGGTGCGCTCGATCCTCGATGGGCACATTGTGCTTTCGCGCAAGCTCGCGCAAGCGAATCACTATCCGGCGATCGACATCGGCGCGAGCGTGAGTCGCATCATGCATCAAGTCACCGATGCCGAGCATCGCCAACATGCAGGCAAGCTGCGCCGGCTGATGGCGATCAATAAGGAAACCGAACTGCTCGTGCGTGTTGGCGAATACCAGGCAGGGCAGGACGCGGAGGCCGACGAGGCGCTGGCATGCAAGGCCGCCATCCGGCACTTCCTGTGTCAGTCGGTGGGTCAGGTCGACGACTTCGAAGCGACGCGCTCGATGCTATGGCAGACGGTTCAATCGCCGCACTGAGCCAGTTGCGCGACGTGAAGGCGCGACGCGAGCGACGGGCCCGGTCCGCACTCTGCGCACTGGTGCAGCGCGAAGAGGCGCTGCGCGAGACGCAGGCGCGCGAAGCCCGCGAGCGCGCGCAACTCAGGGATCGCTGGCGCGCATGCAGCGCCACGGAACAGACGGTCGATCACAGCGGCTTGCAGTCGCTCAAGATCGAACTTGCGACGTACAGCGCGAGCGATCAGGCGTTGACCGAGCGCTTGACCCAGCGCGCGACAGAGATGCAACAGATACGCATCGCGATCGAGGCGCAGCGAGTCTTGCTGCGCGAGGCCGCGCGTGACCAGGAAAAGCTCGATCTGCTTATCGAATCAGGGGAATCAGGGGAATCATGGGAATAACGGACTCACGGATGCGAGCATCCGATCGCGCGATAGCCATGTGCGAGCGCAACGACGATGACACGTCGGCGCAGGCGCCGATCGCGGCCGACGCGCAGCATCGCTTTGCGGCCTTGCTGAACGGGACCGATCCGGCCGAGCGCCGGGACGACGCGCGCACTGTGCCGCTCGCGCATTCGTCAGCGATGCGCTACGGTGCCGACCGGCCGGGGTGGCTCGGCGCCCCGGTGTTGCAGACGCCGCCTCTTTGCCTGGCGGCGGGAGCGCTGACTGTTCGGCTCACGAACGGGCCGTTCGCGGGCATCGAAGTCACCGCATGGCGCGAAGGCCCAAACGTGCGCGCTCGCATCAAGTCGGCCCCCGACTCCCGTCTTGGCGCGCTCGTGCGCGCACGCGCAGCGCTGGCCGAGACGCTCTGTGCCGAGTTGGGTTTCCCCGTTACCGTCGAGCTCGACCATGACGCCGCTACCGCAGCTTGATACCGGCGCATTGCGCCTTCTGCGCAAAGTCGGGACAGGGCGCGGCGGCGATGTCGGCAGCGGCAGCACCCTTGCAATCGATTATCGACGCGCCGGCGGCGCGGGGGTCGTCGTGTCGGGGACGCTCGGCACGGCAAGCGTGCGCATCTGGGTCGAGCGCGGCGCGTGGTGCCGCTGGGTCGAGCCCGTGCTGGCACTGGACGACGTGACGTCGGTGCCGCCGGATCTTCGCGGAGCGCTCGCGGCGTGGACACTCGCGTCCCTCTGGCCCGGCTATGGCGATGAGGACGGCGACTCGCCCGGCGGCTGGCCCACGGGCGTCGCCGTCG
>CBJMQH010000757.1:0-1971 GCA_966431825.1 uncultured Trinickia sp. | reverse complement strand
GTACGTGACGTTACCGCGCTCGTCGACCGACCAGGACAGGCCGGATGAGCGGAAGATGATTGCGTTGTCTTCGCCGTCGGCATTCGGCTGGGCCGATTTCGGCCGGATCACGCTGAATGCTTCGCCGGCGGAGCTGTTGCTGGTGTCGACGTCGGCCGGTGCCGGGCGCGCGGTGCGACGCAGTTCCTCGAGCGCTCGCTCATCGCCCTGCTCGGCTCGCGCGCGTAGCCAGTCGGAAAAACTCGGGCCGCTAGACGACCCGTATTGCCCCTTCAGGGCCGCTCGTTCATGCGCAATCGACTGCCTGAGTGCATCCTCGAGCCCCAACCGCTCAACGCGCGCCAGCGAGGTTGCCGCGCGCCGTCCGGCTGGAGCCAGTCGCACGTCTCGTTTGAGCGCGTCACGCCGAGCCTCGAACCCGGCGCGGATCTCGCCGCGGCGCTCTTGCTCACTGGTGCGCTGCGCGAGCCAGGCGGTACCGCGGGCTGCGATGTGGGCTTCGCGTGCAACCGAGTACTCGCGCCATAGCGCCGCGCGCGGCAGCTCGCGGGGCGCGGGAACCGGCTCGCCCGCCTGCTGCCGCTGATAGATCTCGCGCAGTAATGGCGCGGCCTCGCGCCATGAGAGATGCAGTTCCTTCGTGAGGAAGTCGGAGACATTGAGCGCGCGCTTGCCGGCGCGAATGCGGTCGGTGCCGTCGCGGCCGGTGACGACCACGTATTTCGCCGGCCGCACACCATGCGTGTATGAGAGCTCGGCAAGCAGGCGCCGGGCGTCCAGACCTTGGCGGATCTCCCGAAATTCGTCGTGCTGGCGGCTCGCATCGCGGCGCTCGCGCACTTGCCTTGAGAGCTGGCACACGACATTGTCGGATGCTCGGCCCGTGTGGCGCGGCGTGACGAATGCGTCGTCGCCGGCGCGGGAACGTCGCGAGCGCCGCTCACCGTGAGGTGGTACGTCCGCCGGCATCGCCGGTTGTGGCCGCCAAGCCGGCGAGGCGGTATCGAAATCAAGCGCTGCATCGATTGCGTCGAACCGATCGACGACGCGGCCAGGCGCATCGTCATGGTCCCAGCCGCATTGCCACGCGTAAGCGGCAAGGTCGATTTCTCGTTCGTCGAACTCGTCTGCGATGTCGAGCGGCTCGACGCCGCGTTCCAACAAGGATCCGTAGGCGGATCCATAGGCGCGTGCGTCTTCCCGAAGCCATGCTTCGGGTCCGGCCAGGGTGTCATTGCTCGGCTGGCGAGCGCCGGGTGCGGCCGCCAGATTTTGCCGTTCCGGCTTCTCGGGTGCTCGCAACGAGCTCGGGCCGGTGGCATCGAAATCGAACGCCGAGCCGACCGCGTCGAACCGGTCGAGAAACGGGTCTCGCTCGCGGCCCTCAAACCAGCCAGGCGGTGACATTCCCGCCGGCGCTCGAGCAACCGGCGGTCGCATCGACGGCAGCGACTCGAACGGGTCGCCGAACGCATAGAGAGCATCCAGCGACCGGTGGTATGCGGCGAGGTCGCCGGGCGCTGGCGCCCCTAGTCGTTGCGTTGCAGGCTCTCCAACGCGATCTGCACGCCATCGCAGGCGATCCGCGGGTACGGCGACATCTGGCTCCAGCTCGTGAAGCGCATGATCCGGCAATAGCACTGCAGATCGACCTCCGAGCCCGTCCACACTGCGGCTGGGCAGTCCATGCAGATCGTCGACGGATTGGGCAGACGATGGCGGGGCAATTGCGACAAAGTCAAACTGCCCACCCAGCCCGTCGTATCCGTCGAGGCCGCGCTCTGGGACGTCTTCGCCTTCCCAGCCGGATTCCCATTGCGAGGTGTCGAGGTCGATTTCGCGTTCGTCGAGCTCGTCGACGGCGTCGCTCGGCTGGGCGCCGAATTCAAATACGCTTCCATGTCCTCGGAGATGTCGTTCGAGTCCGGGGATGGTGTCGTCTGATCGGTCATGGTGGGCCTTTAGATGTTG
>CBJMQH010000756.1:0-1974 GCA_966431825.1 uncultured Trinickia sp. | reverse complement strand
CGTCAATATCGCGCTGCCGAACATCGGCGAGCGCCTGCACGCGCCCGTGCAAGCGCTGCAATGGATCGTCGACGCCTACACGCTTGCGTTCGCCGTGCTCATGCTTTCGGCCGGTGTCCTGGGTGATCGCTTCGGCCCACGGCGTCTGTTCTGCGCCGGCGTCGCCCTCTTCGCTCTGGCATCGCTCGCCTGCGGGCTCGCACCGGACGTCTGGACGCTCGTGACTGCACGGGCCGTGCAGGGCATCGCCGCAGCGGCGATGTTGCCGAACTCGCTCGCGTTGCTCAATCGCGCCTGCGGCCACGATGCACGCCTGCGAGCGCGCGCGGTAGGTCTGTGGACGGCATCGGGGGCCATCTCGATCGCAGCGGGTCCTGTCGCGGGCGGCCTGCTGATTGCGGCCTTCGGCTGGCGCAGTATCTTTCTCGTGAATCTGCCGATCTGCGCGCTGGGGTTCGTTGCGGCATTCCGTTGGATCCCGCCCGAGCCGGCGGCGCCATCGACGGCGACATGCCAGGCGGACCGCCCGGTCGGGCTCGATTGGCCCGGACAGGGCGCCGCGATCGTCGCGCTCACGGCCTTCACCGCAGCCGTCATCGAATTGCGACCAGCCGGCATCGGCAATCCCCTCGTGCTGGGGGCCTTCGCAGTGTCGATCTGCGCTGCTTTCGCGTTCGTTGCAGTCGAGGCGCGCAGCCGGGCACCGATGTTGCCGCTGGGACTGTTGCGCGATGCAACATTCAGTGCAGCCGTCGTGTTCGGGATTTGCGTCAACATGGCGTACTACGGGACCGTATTCGTGCTGAGCCTGTATCTGCAGCGCGTGCATGGCGACTCGGCATTGCGCGCCGGGCTAGCGTTCCTTCCGCTGACGGGCGGTTTTCTCGTCTCGAACGTGGCGAGCGGCTGGGTCGTGGCACGGTGCGGCCCACGCCTGCCGATGATGATCGGGGCGGCCATCGGTGCGCTCGGCTATGCCGGCCTGCAGGCAGTGCAAGCCGACACGCCGTTCGTTGCACTGCTCGTACCGTTCCTGCTGATTCCTGCCGGCATGGGCCTGGCGGTGCCGGCCATGACCACTGCCGTGCTGGCTTCGGTCGATCCGCAGCGGGCCGGTACGGCTTCAGCAGTCCTTAACACGGCCCGGCAGGCGGGCGGCGCGGTCGGCGTGGCCGCATTCGGTGCGCTGGCGAGCGGCGCAGGACCGGCCGCAGTCGTTTATGGCGTCCGTGCGTCGAGCGCCATCGCTGCCGCGCTGCTGGTGGCCGGCATCCTGCTCTCTCGGCTGATTCACCCGGATTCGCACACGCGCCAGAGCGTGCCCCGCACGCCGGCCCATGAACGCAGCTAAAGTTCACAGGGGAGCGTTCTGCACGGCGCCCGTATCGAGCGCGCGTTCGATCAGCCCCTCGTTCTGCGCTTTGCGGATCGCATCCGCCAGCAACTGATCGGGCGCTGCCATCTCGGCCTTGAGCGTGCCGATCAGGCCCGACGCATCCAAAACGACCAGTGTCTCTGCGGAATCGTCCAGGCTGATGATGACACGGTGCGCATACTCGCCTTCGCCAAGGCTCGCGCAAAACCGCATCGGACGGCCGCCCACGATTTGCTCGAAGCTCTGGATCATCGACGTGCCTCCTTCTTGCGAGAGTAAGCATATGGGTAAGCGTAAGCAAACGCCGTGCTTGAACGAAAGCTAGGCAGCCGCTTACAGCGAAGGCCGCCGTGGTGCACGCGCGGCGTCGACGCTGATGGCACCGGCGCCCGTCACAAACAGCAGCAGAAAGCCCCCTGCAATGCCGACATTTTTCCAAAAGTGAATCACCATGTCGCGCTGAAGCGCGGCGTCGGTCACGTTCCAGAAGTCATGACCGAGGATCGCGGTCGCAATCGTATAGACAGCCATCACGAATGCGAGCGGGCGCGTGAGAAAACCGACAACGAGCAGCACGCCGCCGATCGCCTCGATGGCCG
>CBJMQH010000755.1:0-1983 GCA_966431825.1 uncultured Trinickia sp. | reverse complement strand
TGTTCCCGGCCAACGGCGATCCGTCGATCGTGCCGTCGCAGGATATCGTGCTGGGCCTGTACTACGCGACGCGTGAAGCCGTCAACGGCAAGGGCGAAGGCATGTCGTTCACGGGCGTGTCGGAAGCGCTGCGCGCCTACGAGAACAAGGAAGTCGAGCTCGCCTCGCGCGTGAACGTTCGGATCACCGAAATGGTGGCGAACGAAGACACGTCCGAAGGTGCGCCGAAGTTCGTGCCGAAGATCTCGCTGTACGCGACGACGGTCGGCCGGGCGATCCTCTCGGAAATCCTGCCGCCGGGCCTGCCGTTCTCGGTGTTGAACAAGCCGCTCAAGAAGAAGGAAATCTCGCGTCTGATCAACACGGCATTCCGCCGCTGCGGTCTGCGCGAGACGGTGATTTTCGCCGACCAGCTGATGCAGTCGGGCTTCCGCCTTGCAACGCGCGCCGGCATTTCGATCTGCGTGGACGACATGCTCGTGCCGCCGCAGAAGGAAGTGATCGTCGGTGATGCCGCGAAGAAGGTGAAGGAGTACGACCGCCAGTACATGTCGGGTCTCGTCACCGCGCAAGAGCGCTACAACAACGTCGTGGACATCTGGTCCGCCACGTCGGAAGCGGTCGGCAAGGCGATGATGGAGCAGCTCTCGACGGAACCTGTCGTCGATCGCGACGGCAACGAAGTGCGTCAGGAGTCGTTCAACTCGATCTACATGATGGCCGACTCCGGTGCACGGGGTTCCGCGGTGCAGATCCGTCAGCTGGCCGGGATGCGCGGCCTGATGGCGAAGCCGGACGGCTCGATCATCGAGACGCCGATTACGGCGAACTTCCGCGAAGGCCTGAACGTGTTGCAGTACTTCATCTCCACCCACGGTGCCCGTAAGGGTCTGGCGGATACGGCGTTGAAGACGGCAAACTCGGGTTACCTGACGCGTCGTCTCGTCGACGTGACGCAGGATCTCGTCGTGACGGAAGACGATTGCGGCACGAGCAACGGCGTTGCCATGAAGGCGCTCGTCGAAGGCGGTGAAGTCGTCGAAGCGCTGCGCGACCGGATTCTCGGCCGTGTTGCGGTGGCTGACGTCGTCAATCCGGAAACGCAAGAGACGCTGTACGAATCGGGCACGCTGCTCGACGAAATCGCCGTCGAGGAAATCGAACGCCTCGGCATCGACGAAGTGCGCGTGCGCACGCCGCTCACCTGCGAAACGCGCTACGGCCTGTGCGCAGCGTGCTATGGTCGCGACCTCGGCCGCGGCTCGCTCGTGAACGTCGGCGAAGCCGTCGGCGTGATCGCGGCGCAGTCGATCGGTGAGCCGGGCACGCAGCTGACGATGCGTACGTTCCACATCGGTGGTGCGGCATCGCGTGCGGCAGTGGCTTCGTCGGTCGAAGCGAAGAGCAACGGTACGGTCCGTTTCACGGCGACGATGCGTTACGTCACGAATGCGAAGGGCGAGCAGATCGTCATCTCGCGTTCGGGCGAAGCGATCATCGCCGACGATCACGGCCGCGAGCGCGAGCGTCACAAGGTGCCTTACGGCGCCACGCTGCTGCAGCTCGACGGCGTGCAGATCAAGGCGGGCACGGTGCTCGCAACGTGGGACCCGCTGACGCGCCCGATCATCACCGAGTACGGCGGTACGGTGAAGTTCGAGAACGTCGAAGAAGGCGTGACGGTTGCCAAGCAGATCGACGACGTGACGGGCCTCTCGACGCTCGTCGTGATCGACGTGAAGCGTCGTGGCTCGCAGGCGAGCAAGAGCGTTCGCCCGCAGGTGAAGCTGCTCGACGCGAACGGCGAGGAAGTGAAGATCCCCGGCACCGAGCACTCGGTGCAGATCGGCTTCCAGGTCGGCGCACTGATCACGGTGAAGGACGGTCAGCAGGTGCAGGTCGGTGAAGTGCTCGCACGTATTCCGACCGAATCGCAGAAGACGCGTGACATTACCGGCGGTCTGCCGCGTGTGGCCGAGCTGT
>CBJMQH010000754.1:0-1990 GCA_966431825.1 uncultured Trinickia sp. | reverse complement strand
GGAAGACCGACGTCGTGCAGGATCAAGCCGACGTTGACGATCTGCTCGCCAGTCTCGGGTTTTGACGCGCCGGTCTTCCAACCTGTCTTCATCAACGGCGGCCCCGCATCGGCGGTGCCGCCTTTTGTCGTTTCCGACGGTTTCGTCTGGCGTCGCCCGAAGTCGGGTCGGGCGCGAATATTGCGCGCGCGAAGCAAGCAAAAAAATGACAGTAGCCAGTCAGGCCGGCGTGCGTTAGATTTTTGTAGGGTTTCTGAAAAACAGGTCCGCAGTACGTTTGAACGGCTTTACTTGCGTAAGGCGCCGAGGGGCGCGATAACAATACTTCCAATAGAGGAATCTTCCATGTCGATTCGATTGATTCGAGCCCTCTTGCCGGCAGCCATCGCTGTAGGCGGCGCGTTGGGCGCCGCCACGCCGGCCAGTGCCGCGCTGGGGGGCGCGCCAATGACGACGCCGTCCGGCGCCGTCGCCAGAACCGTTTCACCGGTGGCGAGAGCGGCTTCGTCATCGAGCGCGGCGAGCTCGTCCACCTCGGCCAGCTATACCGTCAAGCAAACGACTGACTCGACCGGCACCGTCGTGCGCGAGTACATCGGAGCCGACGGCAATGTATTCGGTGTCGCCTGGCAGGGTCGGTTCATGCCGGATTTGGCGATGCTGTTGGGCAGTTACTTCCCGCAATACAAGAGCGCGATCGAAGCGCAGCGCGCTCAACAGTCGGGGCGCGGGCCGGTCGCCGTCGAGCAATCGGGGCTCGTCGTCCACTCGCTGGGCCACATGGGAGCGTTCGTCGGGCAGGCGTATCTACCCGCAGCCTTGCCGTCGGGCGTGAGCGCCGACGATATCCAATAACCCGCAGCCCACGAGGAGAAAAATCTTGCAAGCAAATGGCAAACTCGTGCGCGCACTGGGCGCGTTGGGCGCGGTATTGATGGCGGTGATCGTCGCGGGTTGCGGCGGCGGAGGCGGTTCGAGCAGCTCCAGCAGTTCGAGCGGCACGGGCAGCACGGGCGGTACGGTCACGGCTGCGAATCAAGTGGCGATTACGGTGGCAAGGGGCACGAGCGGAGCGGTCAACATTCCGACGGTCAGCGTGACCGTCTGTGCGCCCGGTAGTACGACCTGCCAGACCATCGACAACATCCAGGTCGATACAATGTCGTATGGTCTGCGCATCGCGAGTTCGGCGGCGTCCACGGTACTCGGCAGCCTTGCGATCGAGACGGATGGCAGCGGTAATCAGATCGCCGAATGCACGGTCTTCGCGGACGGCTATACCTGGGGATCGGTGCGCAAGGCCGACGTGACCATCGGCAGCAAGACGGCCAGCAATATTCCGGTTTCGATCATCGGCGATATGGCCGCCTCGACGGTGCCGACGGCTTGCTCCAACACCGGCATCGCCGAGAATACGGTATCCGCGCTCGGCGCGAACGGGATTCTCGGCATCGGCGTCGCGCCGTATGACTGCGGGTCGACCTGCGTGTCGACCATTCCGACCACGCCGCCGTACTACGCTTGTCCTAGCGGCACGAACTGCTCGGCGACGACGCTTCCGCTGGCGCAACAGGTGGTCACGCCCGTCGTCAAGTTCGCGAGCGACAACAACGGCATCATTCTCACGATGTCGGGCGTTGCCACCGGCGGGCAGGCGACGGCAACCGGTACGATGACCTTCGGCATCAATACGCAGGCGAACAACACGCTCACGGGTGTCACCACTTATGGCACCGATGCGGCCGGCGATGTGAATGCCACGGTCAACGGTACGGCGGGGTTTGCGTTCTTCGATTCAGGGTCGAACGGATTTTTCTTCCACGACACGACGCTGACGAAGTGCGCGAGCCCGAATTCGACGTTCTACTGCCCGGCATCGTCCACCACGCGCTCCGTCGCTATCTCCAGCGCGTCGGGCTCGAGCGCATCGACGACGGTCACGATGCCGATCGCGAACGCGAATACGATCTTTTCCACGTCCACGAACAAC
>CBJMQH010000753.1:0-2000 GCA_966431825.1 uncultured Trinickia sp. | reverse complement strand
GCAGGCATTGACGACAAGCGCGCTCACGGCGAACGGGAATGCGCCGCCGCGCGGCGGCGCCGACGCGCAATCGGCCGCCGGGGCGGGGTAGGTGTCGTAGGAGAGCGCCGTTTCATTGCCGCCGAAATGATGGTCGTAGACGGTCGCGCCGCCCCCGGTCGTCGCGGTCGACGTCTGATTCGCCGTGATGCGCGCGTAGACCGTTGCGCTCGCACTCGTGCGCGTGCCGTCCGCCGACCGCGACACGATGACGCTCAGCGGTGCGCCTCCCCCACTCACACTGCCCCAGGGCATCGAGCGGCCCGGGTCGACATACAGGTCGTATTGCAGCGATTGCGTACCATTCGTGAGCAGGCGCGGGCTCGCGCCGCTCAGGTTCAGGCAAACGAGTACCTGTGGCGCGGTGGAATAGCCGGGCCAGGTGCACGAAACCTGCACGCTGCCTGTTGCGTCGAAAGGATCGCCCGTAAGCGGCTCGACGCTGCCGAACGCGACGCTCGAGACGCTGGCTACACAGCTTTGCGCAAGGGCGCAGCGCGAGGCGAACGCGAGCAGGCTCGCCAGCACCCACACGATTGTCACGAACAGGCGTGTCAAGGTTGCGCCCCCTGCGGCGCCCCACAATGCAGGGGGCCGATGGTCGGCAGCGGGCCTGACGTATCGCTGTAGTCGAAATCGAACGTGCAACGTGTCCCTTCTTGCGTCTCGCTGACGAGCCGGTTATGCGCGGTCAGGTTTTCGATGAACGCGAGGCCGTCGAAGCCGACGATCGCTTCGCCCGGCGGTGTCTGCTGCTGGACGCGGGTCCCGGCGGGCAGCGCCGCGCCCGTCGGCCCCAGCAGAATGACGGAGGCGGCGCGATAACGGCTGAGTCCGAAATGCGCAAGGACGCCGGCACGCCGCTGCGGGACAAGCAACAGGTCTGCGACGGGAACCTTCGCATCGATCGGCAGCGCGGTCGCGTCGATGCCGACGTCGTTGTCTTCATACGCGTTCAGATCCGGGATCAGGAAGTGACCGGCGCTGTCGGTCCTGCCGATCGGGCGATGCGCATGCAGTACCGGCACGTTCGGGACACCGTCGGTCGACACCAGTGCGAAGGCGTCGTAGACACGGCGCGACGCGACAGCGTCGTGATCCATGAAGACCAGCGCACCCGCGATGTCGAGGGAAGGCGCAACGCGGTCGCCGGTTCGCTCGACGGCAGCTGTTGCTTCGCCGCTGCGGCCGACGTATTGAAGCTGCGCGGCGCGATGCGCGGCGTTTGAAACGCCGTCGGCCTGGACGCCCCATCCGAAGCCGCCGTCATAATCGGGAGGCCGGATCGCACTGACGTCGTAGGTCGATGCGCCGCTTTGCCGGCCGACTGTCGCATTGAGCGACGTATTGCGGTCGAGCGCCGTCGTAAGGCTGATGAAGGCACCGCGTGTGCGCAAGGCACCCAAGTCCCGGTAGGCACTGAGATCGACCGAAATGCGGTTGCCGAGGCGCAACGTATAGGCCACCGAAGCAACCCGTGACGCGGGTGCTTGGGGATTTGTCTCGCCGATGTAGCTCAAAGACAGCGCCTGACGCGAGGCAAGCGGCAGCGACAGGCTCAGTTGGTCCGTACTGAGCGCGACCGGCGTGCCGTCGCGTGCAGCGAGATCGCCGTAGTGTCCGAGCGCACGCAACGTATGCGCGTTGAAGGAGAACTGCGATGCGATGTACTGGTAGCCGAGCCCCGCCTGCCATCCTGCGAACCGACCCGTGCTCGCGGCGATCGAGGTATCGAGCACGCCGGCCGTACCGAGTCGCGCAAGCGCGCCGAGGCCGCCGTTCAACACCCCTCGTGTCGCTTCCGTGTGCGCTTCGACGGTCAGCGTGTCTGCGAGGCCGTGCCGCAACGACGCACTGAATGCCGGCCGCGCACTGTATTCGAACGACGCAGTGCCATACGCGTGGCGCAGGAAACCTGCTTCGACTGCATAGCTGGAACGACCTTGCGCGAGCAGCCGTGC
>CBJMQH010000752.1:0-2005 GCA_966431825.1 uncultured Trinickia sp. | reverse complement strand
ACAGCAGATCGCGGTGTCGGCCGCGCATGCGGTATGGCAGCGCAGCGAGCTCGCGTGTCCGCGCGTCGCGCCGCAGCAGTTCATCAAGCTCGGTCAAGGCAAGCTGATCGACTGCGGCTTGTCCAAGCGCAAGACCGACTATCTGCTCGATCTCGCGCAGCATTTCGTATCGGGTGCGCTGCACGTCGATAGATGGGCTTCGATGGACGACGAAGCCGTCATCGACGAATTGACGCAGATTCGCGGTATCGGTCGCTGGACGGCCGAAATGTTCCTGATCTTCAACCTGTCTCGCCCCAACGTTCTGCCGCTCGACGATCTCGGTCTCATCCGTGCGATCAGCCTGAATTATTTCAGCGGCGAACCCGTCACGCGTAGCGAGGCGCGGGAAGTCGCAGCGAACTGGGAGCCATGGCGCACCGTCGCCACCTGGTACATGTGGCGCAGCCTCGATTCGGCGGTTGATGCGTGAGCCTTCGGGGTTGGGAGGCTATTGTTTTTTGCGTATCGATAGTTTCCTGTAATTCTGGCCGCCGCGCGCGCGGTTAGAATACGCGCTGCCGCAAGTTCAAAGGATAGTAACCAATGAAAACGACGTTTCTGGATTTCGAACAGCCTATCGCGGAACTCGAAGCAAAAATCGAGGAACTGCGCTTCGTGCAGGACGACTCGGCTGTCGATATTTCGGAAGAAATCGAGCGGCTGTCGAAGAAAAGCCAGCAACTCACGAAGGATCTATACGCGAACCTGTCGCCTTGGCAGGTCTCGCAAATCGCCCGTCATCCGCAGCGCCCCTACACGCTCGACTATGTGAACGAGCTGTTCACGGATTTCCACGAGCTCCACGGCGACCGTGCGTTCGCCGACGATTTGTCGATCGTAGGCGGTCTTGCGCGTTTCAACGGGCATCCCTGCATGGTGATCGGCCAGCAGAAGGGGCGCGATACGAAGGAGCGCGCCGCGCGCAACTTCGGCATGCCGCGCCCAGAGGGCTACCGCAAGGCGGAGCGCCTGATGCGGCTCGCCGAAAAGTTCGGTCTGCCGATTTTCACGTTCATCGATACGCCGGGTGCGTATCCGGGCGTGGGTGCGGAGGAGCGGGGGCAATCGGAAGCGATCGGCCGCAACCTGTACGTCATGGCCGAACTGAAGACGCCCATCATCGCGACGGTGATCGGCGAGGGCGGCTCGGGCGGCGCACTGGCGATCGCCGTCGCGGACAGCGTGCTGATGCTGCAGTTCTCGACCTACTCGGTCATTTCGCCGGAGGGCTGCGCGTCGATTCTGTGGAAGAGCGCCGCGAAGGCACCCGAGGCTGCCGAAGCGCTTGGGTTGACCGCACACCGTCTGAAGGCACTCGGCCTCATCGACAAGATCGTCAACGAACCGCTCGGCGGTGCCCATCGCGACGTGAAGGGCATGGCTGCGCTGCTGCGCCGCGCGCTCGGCGACACGCTGCGCCAGTTCCAGGGCATGAGCATCCCGGATCTGCGCGAGCGTCGTCTCGAACGCTTGATGGCGTATGGCAAGTTCAAGGAATCGAAGCCGGGCGTTGTTTGACGCGTCCGTCTTGATCGATCGATGCGGCGGCACGCCGCCCCCGGACACGATGCCGTGAATCCGATCTCAGATCCCGCCGCCGAGCGCATCGTCATCGATGCACTCGGCGGTCTGCTTTCAGGGGTGCCCGATGATGCCCGTATCGGGATTGCCTACAGCGGCGGACTCGACTCGACCGTGTTGCTCGACGCAGCCGTGCGCGTGCTCGGCGCCGCGCGGTGCGTCGCATTGCACGTTCATCATGGCTTGAGTCCGAACGCCGACGCATGGCTCGCGCATTGTGCAGCGACGGCGCGCTCGCTTGGTGTCGCATTCGATACGGCCTGCGTGTCGGTCGATCAGACGAGTGGCGAGGGGATCGAGGCGGCGGCACGCGAAGCGCGTTATCGTGCGCTCGATGCGATGGAGCAGGACGTGCGCGAAGGACTGTCGGCGTGGTATGCGC
>CBJMQH010000751.1:0-2010 GCA_966431825.1 uncultured Trinickia sp. | reverse complement strand
GCCCAGCGTGGAACTCCCCGCTTCTCATCCCTGAGCGGGTGCCTGTCGTTTTTTTCGATTAGGCTGTTTAACCCGCCGGTAGTCGGCGGGTTTTTTTATGGGTGCGTGCAGCACACTCGAAGCGCGCCCGCGCCCGCGGGCAGCGGCGTCATGTCGCAGGGGGTGCGGTGCAGCAGCGCGAACCCTGCGCCGTTGTGCGCCATCAACCGGCAGCGGACTCTTGCCCGTCGGGTGCGCGCTTGTTGGCGAGCCACCCTTCGATCAGGACATGGGCGTCGTCGAGCCCGACGCGCTTGAGGGCCGAGAACAGCTGAACCGTCAGTTCCCCTGAATACCCTGCGTCGCGGTACTCCGCCAGGCCCTTTTGCGCCGCACGCAGCGCGTTCACGCTTTCCTGTCGCGTGAGCTTGTCCGACTTCGTCAGCAGCGTATGAATCGGCTTGCCGGTCGGGGCGAACCACTCGATCATGCGCCGGTCCAGCTCGGTCAGCGGCCGGCGCGCGTCCATCATGAGGATCATCCCGCGCAGCTGGGTGCGGGTCTGAAGGTAGCTCGAGAGCAACGCTTCCCAGTGCGCCTTCGCGGCACCCGGCACTTCGGCGTAGCCGTAGCCCGGCAGGTCGACCAGATAGCCGACCGGATCGTCTGCGGGGCCGACGCCGAAATAGTTGATATGCTGCGTGCGCCCGGGCGTCTTGCTCGCGAACGCGAGTCGCTTTTGATTGCAAAGCACGTTGATGGCCGTCGACTTGCCTGCGTTCGACCGGCCGGCAAACGCGATTTCAGGAATCGCAGTGGCGGGCAGGTCACGCAGATGGTTGACGGTCGTGAAAAAGCGGGCTTGGTGCAGCAGGAAGGCCATGGCGAGGACTGGAGGGCGGATGAGGGGGCGCCCGACGAAGGTGGGCTCCAACGAGGCGCGACGCACGGCGACCGGCTTCTTTCGAAACTTCATGCCCGAAGTCGTCCGCGCTCCATCCCGGGGCTCGTCCGACTGGCGTCTTGGCGATTAGCGAGTTATTGTACAATACGACGGTTCTTCTGAAGACCGGCTACTAGGCTCGTCCGCCTTTTTTCGACGAGTTCAAGGGCCGCTGCCGCGCGGCTTTTAGCGTGTCTCGGTTGCCGTCGAGTTTGCGGAAAACCTCTCGGGTAAGCAGGCCGTCCCCAGCGATTTTCCCGAAGCTCCTCAGGGAGCGGCGTTCGTAGGTCGAGCGTCCGAGAGCACTCTATTCTCACAAGACGAAACCGGGTGTGCGAATGAATCGACTGTGCAAGTCTTTGAAGGTACTTGAGGTCGTAGTAGCAACGGGTTTGGTGGCGGGTTTATCGAGTTGGACAGGTTCTGCGAACGCGGCGGATGCGCCGAAGCCGGACCTTAACCGGGGGCAACAGATCGCAACGCAAGTCTGCGCCTCGTGCCACGGTGCCGACGGCAACAGCACCGGTGGCGCGTATCCGAAGCTGGCCGGGCAGCATGAGGCCTATCTGATCAAACAGCTTCACGACTTCAAAGCCCAGGCCGGCGGCAAGGCAGCCCGCAACAACCCGATCATGGCGGGCATGGCCGGGCCGCTCTCGGATCAGGACATCGTCAACGTTGCGGCATACTTCGCGTCGCAGGCGCCCAAAGCGGGCTACGCGCACGACGCGAAGCTCGTTGCGGCGGGGCTGAAGATCTACCGCGGCGGTATTGCCGACAAGGGCGTGCCGGCCTGTGCGAGTTGCCACGGACCGACGGGGCAGGGCATCCCGGTGCAGTATCCGCGCTTGTCGTGGCAATGGTCCGACTACACGGTCGCGCAGCTGAAGGCGTTCCAGCAGGGCCAGGGCGCGCGCAACAACAACGAGGTGATGCATACCATCGCCCAACGGTTGTCCGACGAGGAAATGAAGGCAGTGGCCGACTACGTGGCCGGCCTTCACTGAACCGGGCACCGCCGCTAAGCAGGAAGTACGAGGCCGTACCGGGGGAGCACAAAGAGGGGGGAAGTGCGGGAGGGAGGGAAA
>CBJMQH010000750.1:0-2014 GCA_966431825.1 uncultured Trinickia sp. | reverse complement strand
TGCTGCCGCCGCGATCGGTCTCGTGCGGCCCGAGTTGGCCGGCAATCTCGACGGCTACGCGATCCGCGTCCCGACGATCAACGGGTCGATCGTCGACCTGTCGTTCATCGCGAAGCGCGACACGACCGTGGAAGAAATCAACGCGATCATGAAGGAAGCAGCCGAAGGCGAACTCAAGGGTATCCTCGGCTACAACACGGCACCGCTCGTATCGATCGACTTCAACCACAACCCGGCTTCGTCGACGTTCGATGCAACGCTCACGAAGGTGGCGGGCCGTCTCGTGAAGGTCTCGAGCTGGTACGACAACGAGTGGGGTTTCTCGAACCGCATGCTCGACACGGCTGTGGCGCTCGCAACGGCGAAGTAATCGCCCGAAGCAATCGCTGCTACCGCAGGAAGCGAAAAAGCCGCCTGGGGCTGTTGGCCCCGGCGGCTTTTTTTCTGGTGCTGGCGATAGAACAGGCGAGCGCGAACGGCGCTCCCGCTCAGTGCTTGCGGTGCGGGCAGGCTTCCTTCGTGCAGGCGCCATACAGCGCGAGCGCGTGCTCTTGCAGCTTGAAGCCGCGTTCGGTCGCGATCATCTGCTGACGCTTTTCGATTTCAGGGTCGAAGAACTCCTCGACGCGGCCGCAGTCGATACACACGAGGTGGTCGTGGTGCGTCCCTTCGTTGAGCTCGAAGACGGCTTTGCCCGATTCGAAATTGCTGCGCGAGAGCAGCCCTGCTTGCTCGAACTGCGTAAGGACGCGATAGACCGTGGCCAAGCCGATGTCGAGTTCTTCGGTGAGCAGGTTGCGGTAAACGTCTTCGGCGGTCAGGTGGCGAACGGGGCTGCGCTGAAAAATTTCGAGGATTTTGAGGCGCGGTAGGGTCGCCTTCAGTCCGATGTTTTTCAGATCGGCCGGATTGGTCATGGCTAGGCATCCCTAGAGTACAATGCAGGGTTCTAATAGTAATGTGTTTTTGCTGTTCCGGTCATCTTCGGCGAAACAAGCGAGGCTTGCAGTACGAGAAAACGGGCCCGCACGGTGGGTGAAATGAATCCAAATTTCCTTTTGAAGTGTCGGGGGGGGCGTGCGCGCGGCGTGCTGCTGGCTACCGTTGCGGCAGCCGCGGTAGCACTCGTTGCCGGATGTTCGACCTATGACAGCGTGACGCAACGCGTCGCGCAAAGCATTACGCCGTATCGGATCACCGTCGTTCAGGGCAACTTCGTCTCGCAGGAAGCCGCGGCGAAGATGCGCGTGGGCATGTCGCGAGCCGAAGTGAAGGCGCTGCTCGGCACGCCGCTCCTGGCCGACATGTTCCATGCCGATCGCTGGGATTACCTGTTCTACTTCAAGCGCGGTTCGACTTCGATCGTTCAGCAGCGCGATTTCGTCGTGAACTTCCAGGGCGACCGCGTCGCGAGCTGGGCCGGCGGCGACGACCTGCCTTCCGAGCTCGAACTGCTCGCCGACATCGACGGCGACAAGCAGGGCAAGAAGGCTAAGGCAGCCGCACAGGCGCGCGCCGCAGCTTCTGCTGCAGCCGCAGCGTCGGCCTCTGCGGCCGAGGCGGCGAGCGCGTCGCAGGCCGCCGGCACGGCCAACGAGCAAGCCGCCGAAGCGGCCAATCGTGCGGTCAACCAGGTTCAGTCGAGCGGTACGAACGCCGTGCGAGCGGGTGCGCCGTCACCGGCCGGTCTTGCACCGGGCGCTGCCCCGCTGCAGGTTCAGCCGCAGGTGCAGATCCAGCGCGGCCGCACTGGGGTGCCCGATCAGAGCAATCCGGTCGGCCCGACCGGCGGTGCAAGCGGTACCCAAGCCCCGGGCAGCTGAGCGCGTTACGCGCACAGTCAGTCGGGCAATGCGAGGACGATGCGCGAGCGCACGTTCCGCTCGCGCATCGGCTTTGTGCGAGCGCGTTTGCCCGCAAGAAGCGGGGGGCGGTGGGGACGGGGTTTTTCGTGGGGCCGTAGGAAAAGGGGGGGAAAGAGGAGAGGGGGGAGAGAGGGGGGGGCGAGGGGGGA
>CBJMQH010000749.1:0-2015 GCA_966431825.1 uncultured Trinickia sp. | reverse complement strand
CTGTTCGTCGTGGCGGTCACGGCACTGGTGGTGCTGGCCGTCTGGCTGCTGCTCAACAAGACGAACCTCGGGCTCGTGATCCGGGCCGGGGTGCTCGACGCCGAGATGGTCGGGGCGCTGGGCATCAACGTGCCGCTGGCCTTCACGCTCACCTCGCGCGGCGTGCCGCAGTTGCTTCGATTGGCGCCGAAAGTCTATGGCTGGACCGGCTGCAACGGCCGCGGGATCGCACTGTCGTTCGTCATGGGCAACCTGCTCGCCTCGCTTGCAACGCGCGACGGCCCTGTCCGCTCGATGCTCGTGCCGCGCCCTTTCCGCCCGCTTCCTATGCGCCATGCCGGCGCCTGGGTGGCGCGCAGGCTGATCGACGCCGACCGCCGCAAACGCGAGCGCGCCTCACACGCCGGCCTGCCGCAGGCGCTGTCTTCCACCGATTCCGCCCAAGCCAACCTTGTCCGCTGATGCCATGACTTCGACCGCCATCGAACCGCTCGACACCGAACCGGCCGCATTTCATTACGACGCCTACCGCTTTACCGCTCCCGAACGTGTCGACGCGATCGTCGACAGCTTTCCGCTCGCGCTCGTGGTGAGCGGCGACGGCGCGTTCGCCACACACGTGCCGCTGTTCCGGCTGCCCGGTTCGCGCAGCCTCATCGGGCATGTCGACGCGGCCAATCCGCAGTTTGCGGGCAAAATACGATTCCCGGCGCGGATCGTATTTACCGGGCCGGATAGCTACATTCCGCCGGAAGCCTACGTCACTCGGCAATTGCCGACCTGGAATTACGTTTCGGTCCATATTTCGGGCGTAGTGGAAGTATGCGACGATCCGGCCGTGAAGCTCGACATATTGCGCGAAACGGTGGCACGCTTGCAGCCCGACGATGCGCCGTATCAGTTCGACGCGCACGACACGCGTGTACAGCGCTTTGCCCCGCACATTCTGGCACTGCAAGTGCTCGTTGAACACGAGGAGGCACGAATCAAGCTATCGCAGGACAAGTGTCCCGACGACCAGCGCGCTGCGCTCGAGCATCTGCTCGCAACGCGCGCGCGCAGTCCGCGCAAGCTGCTCGAAACGTTTTTGCCGCCGAAGGAGCTGCCGCCTCATGCTTGACGAAGCTCGTGTGCTCAGTAAGCTGGCCGAGCGCAATATCGCACCCGATGCACGCCAGCGCGATGCGATCGCGGCACTGGTCGCAATGCTTGCGGCGAGCGTACGTCGCACGCTGTTCGGGCCGCGCAAGGCCCCGCGCGGCGTCTACTGCTACGGCCTGCCCGGGCGCGGCAAGAGCCTTGTTGTCGATACGGTCTTTTCGCTGGCTGACGGCTCGAAGCGGCGGATTCATTTCCACGAATTCCTGCGCGAAATGAATCGGCGGCTCGTCAACGCTGGGCGCGGCCCGGACCGGCTTGCGTCGGTGGCGCGCGAATGGCTCGACGGTGTCGAGTTGCTGTGCTTCGACGAATTCCACGTCCACGACATTGCCGATGCGTTTCTGATCGGCCGTTTTCTCGACATCGCCATCGAATTGGGTACACGGATTGTCCTCACTTCGAATTACGCGCCGGACGCGCTGCTGCCCGATCCGCTCTTTCACGAGCGCTTTCGCCCGACGATCGAGACGATCAAGCAGCATTTCACCGTGATCCATTTCGACGGCGAGTACGACTACCGCCGCAGCAGCACGAGTGTCGCCGCCGGTCGGTTCTTTGCGCCGATTGCCGCCGCAACCGCGCAGTTGCGCACGTTGTTCGAGCGTTATGAAGGCAGCGACGCGCTTAAGCCGCAACGCGTCACCGTGGCGAATCGTCCGCTTGCCGTGCGCGGCGTGGGCAAGGTCATGATCTGGTGCGATTTCGATGCCCTTTGCGTCGAGCGGCGCTCGCATCTCGACTACCTGGAACTTGCCGAGCGCTGGTACGGGCTGATCGTCGACGCGCTGCATGCCGAGCGGCTTGCAAACTCGGACACGCTGCAACGACTCGTCTGGCTCGTCGACATCTTCTAC
>CBJMQH010000748.1:0-2023 GCA_966431825.1 uncultured Trinickia sp. | reverse complement strand
TCCCTCGTGCTCGATTGCGTGCGTCAACGTAGAGCGGCTGTTCGACGGCCGTACGCAGACCGTAACGGTGCCGAGGGGGACCGCATTCGAACACCGCCCCTCGCTTTGCCAATTCACTACAGCCTGGGACCTGACGCTCGCGCCGCTTACGATCCAGCGGGCGCAATTCGTACCGCCAACCACAGCACCCGCACTTGGCAGCGGCCGGTTGCCCGATGACACGGCCGGGATCATCTCGATCGAATTCGCGTCCCCCGGGCGCGACCTCCTGACAGAAAGTGCGCTATTCCCCAAGACCCTGCGCGTCTACCTGCATGCAGAACGCCCACTGGCAGCAACGCTGGCTGATGCGATGCTTTTGCATCCCCCTACCGCATACGTCGAAGCGGACGATAGCCGGCGCTGGCAAGCGTTAGTGCGCACACCGATCGCCGCCGTCGGCTTCACGCGTGAGCAAGCCCTCGTCGAGCAAACGAAGCGCGACCCACAGCCCGCGCTGCGGATGCTGATCGAATACGCGGCCTTCGAGCAAAAATTCCGCTTCGTCGACATCGATTTCGCCGCGCTGCTGCGTACCGCCGGCCCGTGCAAGATGCTCCGGCTGCATATGCCCGTCGTCGGCTACGCGGCGAATGCGGCGGCCGTGCAACGGCTTCGCCAGCTGAGCGCCGACCATCTGCGCCTCTTCTGTACGCCGGTCGTCAATCTCTTCAAGATCGATGCAAAGCCTGTCGACATCAAAGCCGATGTAGCGACCTACCCGGTCGTTGCCCCGGAAAGCGAGGCGGTACCGAACGTCATTCGGTCTATCGACGCTGTGCGCATGATGCACGGCGAGGAAGGCGGCAAGCCCGGCGCAGAAATACCGCCGCACCGCTCGTTTCAGCACTGGTCTTCCGTCGGCATCTTCTGGCTTCGCGAACCGGAAGGTTGGACCAGCCGGGAACTCACCGGGTGCGACGCAGCCATTTCGCTGCGTGACATCCAAGAGCGGCCCGTCGCTCCAAAAGCGACGAAGCTCGCCATTGAACTCGCGTGCACAAATGGGGACCTCGCAGGACAGTTGACCGTCGGTGCGATAGAAGGCGACCTGCATAGCGAAACGCTGAATTTGGAAGGTCCCGTGTCAATGCTCGTCGGTCCCTCGGCCAGCCGCAAGCCACCGCAGGACGATCACGCACTGCGGCGGCTCGTCGCCGCCCTTTCCGCGAACAGCGTTACCGTCACCGCTTCGAGCTTGACCGAGCTGCAATCGTTGCTCGCTCAAATCGGCAAGCTGGGGCCGCCAGAGGCCATGCGATATATCTCCGGCATCGCGAGACTGCGCTGCGTTCGCGTGAAGCGGCTGTTGCAGGTCGATCCCGTTCCGATGCCGATTCTCGTGCCGTGCCTTCAGATCACACTGTCGATCGACGAAACCGCATTTGCCGGCCATGCCATCTGCACTTTCGCGAAGATGATGGAACAGTACCTTCTGCGGTATGCCGGCCCCCAGGACGGAATCGAGTTGGTCATTAGCTCGCTGCGAGGCGGCGAGATCTATCGCGGGGAGCCGGTCTTGGGACCGCCGGAACTGGTGTTTGTATGAAGGCGGTGCGGCGCTTCAACCACGCCATACCTGCTGGGGGACGTCGGCATGGCAACGTATTCTACTTCGGGCACGCAGCGGAACGAGAGGGGCGTATGTGTCTTGTCGCTGACCGCCACATGAAGATCCACCCATGGGTCATGACTGCTAGGCGCCAGTTTTTAGGCGCTTAAGCGCGCGACGCGTCCGGCGGTGTTTGCTCGGCGGCCGTGCGCGCCTGGCGCGGCAGCTCGACGCCGAACTGTTTGAGCTTGCGGTAGAGCGTCGTCATGCCGAGTTGCAATTCTGTGCAGACGGCGGCGATGTTGCCGTCGTGCCGGCGCAAGGCATCTTCGATTACGACCTTTTCGACGGAATCGAGCGCATCGGCGAGCGTTTTCGGCTGGTCTTCGGGCGGCGTGCCTGAGAGCTGGACCGGTACGCCGAAGTGCAGCT
>CBJMQH010000747.1:0-2023 GCA_966431825.1 uncultured Trinickia sp. | reverse complement strand
ACTTTGCAACATCAACGTTACCGAACTTCGGATCCGGCAACACTTCCCGCTTGGGAACTTCGCGACGACGCGGCATGTTTCTTCCTTTGTCTTTTCAGTTGGAGCACCGGGTTTCCCCACGCTCCGCGGCCACCAACTAACCCGATCCATCCTAAGACTAACCAGCTTGGCCGGGTGGCCACTTACTCGGCAGCACCGGCACATCCGGCACCACCGCCTATGGGTACAACGCTTACTGCATGTCCTGCTTCGGAGGCTGCTTACTTGCCAGCCTTGGCACGCTTCGCACCGTACTTCGAGCGAGCCTGCTTACGATCCTTCACGCCCTGCGTATCGAGCGAGCCACGGACCATGTGGTAACGCACACCCGGCAAGTCCTTCACACGGCCGCCGCGAATCAGCACGACCGAGTGTTCCTGCAGGTTGTGGCCTTCACCACCGATGTACGAAATGACTTCGAAGCCGTTCGTCAGGCGAACCTTGGCCACCTTACGGAGTGCCGAGTTCGGCTTCTTCGGCGTCGTGGTGTACACACGGGTGCACACACCGCGACGCTGAGGGCAGTTCTGCAGGGCCGGGCTCTTGCTCTTGGTCGTTTCCGACTCACGGCCTTTGCGAACCAATTGATTGATGGTTGGCATTGTGTATTCCTGAAATTGATCAAACTTTGCGCCCCGAACCGGCCGGGCAAAGGGGCCGATACTGAGGCGCACACGCTATGATGCTTTGCTCTTCCGACACCGGGAAAGCCCAGAACCGGAACCCAGCATCATATTGCAAAAAGGTCAAGCGCGTCAATAGCTTGCCTGCTTTCGGGGGCCGATTACCGGCCGGCAGCGCCGGCGCAGAGGTCCTTTCGCCGCCACCGCACGGCCGCCCGCGGGTCAGTCGGCAGCCACGACTTCGAGCAACTCGTCACCAAACCGCTCGAGCTTGCGTGCACCAATGCCCGGAATATGACGCAGGTCGTCGATCGTATCGGGTGCGTTGCGCGCGATTTCGGCGAGCGTCGCATCGTGAAAGATGACGTACGCGGGTACGCCATCGTGCTTGGCCGCGTCCGAACGCCAGGCGCGCAGCCGGTCCCAGCGCGCGCGTTCGCTCGGGCCCATGCCGGCCGTCGGATCTGCGCGAGCCGACGAGCGCGTGGACCCCTGCCGGCTGCGCGCTGGTTTGACGTAGCGGCGCAGCGTCACGTTCTGCCCGCCCTTGAGCACGGGCTTGCTGGCTTCGGTCAGCACGAGTGCGCCGTAGCCGTCGTGATCGACGGCCAGATAGCCGAACGCCACGAGCTGGCGGAACACGGCGCGCCACTCAGGCTCGGACAAATGCGCACCGATCCCGAACGTACTCAGCGCCTCGTGGCCCCGCTGAAGAATCTTTTCGCTCCGGGCACCGCGCAGAATGTCGATGAGGTGCCCGGCGCCGAAGTTAAATCCGCTCGCGCGCTGTGCGCGAAAGACGCAGGACAGCGCCATCTGCGCCTCGCGCGTGGCGTCCCACGAAGCCGGCGGCTCAAGGCAGGTATCGCAGTTCCCGCAAGGCTCGCTTGCCTCGCCGAAATAGGCCAGCAGACGGACGCGCCGACACGACGCCGCCTCGCACAGGCCGAGCAACGCGTCGAGCTTGCCCGTTTGGACCCGTTTGTGGGCCTCGTCGGCATCCGATTCGTCGATCATCTTGCGCTGCTGGACCACGTCGCCCAGGCCGTATGCCATCCAGGCGTTCGCCGGCAGCCCGTCGCGGCCCGCGCGGCCCGTCTCCTGGTAATAGCCCTCGACGCTTTTGGGCAAGTCGAGGTGCGCAACGAAGCGCACGTCCGGCTTGTCGATTCCCATGCCGAACGCGATCGTCGCGCAAATGACCACGCCCTCTTCGCGCTGGAATCGCTCCTGGTGCCGTTGCCGCAGCTCGAACTCCATACCGGCGTGATAGGGCAACGCGCGCACACCTTGCCCCTTCAACCATTCGGCGGTTTCCTCGACCTTGCGGCGCGAGAGGCAATAGACGACGCCGGCGTCGG
>CBJMQH010000746.1:0-2026 GCA_966431825.1 uncultured Trinickia sp. | reverse complement strand
GCACGATGCGCGTTCAACCATTCGCCCATCTTCTTCACGACCGGATCCAACACCGGAATCAACGCAAATCCAACGCGCTGCCCGAGCCCCTCCACCGACTGACTCAAATCGTCGATGTCGTCCTTGAACGCCTTGCCCTTGGCGATCTCATCCTCGGTCGGCACGAGCCCGCGCCGGGACGCCTTCGCCTTGTCCTCGTTCCAGGTCCCCTGCTGAATCATCGGCAGCCATTCGGTCATGCCGACCTTGCCGGCCATGTCGCGCTGATCGACCACGTTCGAAATGCCATGCAGCGCGCCCATCAGGCGCTCCTGCGTTGTACCGTAGTTGACGGAGCCGTCGCGATTGCGCGCGATCCGCACGCCCAACCGACGCATGGCCGCGGCCGTCTTCGGTGCTTCGCCCTTGCTCGCCCCACGAATCGCGTCTTGCGACTTCGCCATCCCGGTATCGAAGTCTTTCGCCGACACACCGGCGCCATCGGCCGCGATATGCCATGCCGCAAGCGCGGGCGTAGTAACGCCCAGCTTTCGAGACGCCGCTTCGAGATCAGTGCTGAACTGCCCGAATCGCTGTGCGAGCGAGGACAGTCCGGAGAACGAAGTAAAGTCTTCGAGCCCCTTGAGCCCCGGCACGATCCCGGTCAAGCCCTCGCCCACCTTCTTGAGCGCTTCGTGCAAGCCCTCCACGCCCTTCTTCAGCTTCTCGAAACGGCTCGCTTGTGCATCGGCCGCCTTGTCGACCGCTTTCGATGCTTCTTCGGCCGACGTTCTGATCTTCGCACTGACGTTGACGAAGTTCGAAACGCTACCGGTGGCTACGGCCTGCCCGGCAGCAGCGGCCTTGGCGGCGGCCGCCGCATTGCTCGCGGCCGCTGCATTGCCCGCCGCAGCAGCAGCCGCGCCGGCGGCAGCGGCGCTCTGCGCGGCGGCCGTCGCGGCCGCAGCCACTTCGGACGCCATGGTCGAACCCTCGATTGATGGCGGCGGCATAGCGCGCATACGCGCGCACCTCGCTCCACGTCAGCTGCTTCGTCTCGCTCGGCTGCCACCGCCAGAAGTACTCCGTGGCCTTGACGACGTGCTCCCAGCCTACTGGGAGCCCGCCGCGTTTCCCTCGGGGTCGTCCTCGTCAGGCGGCGTGATGAACGCAACGAGGTACTGTTGCGCCCGGTAGAAATCACGCACGCCCACCTGCTCCATGACGGGCAGCGGCACACCCGCGACGACCGAGATCAGAAACTTCATCGCGTCGACGGCGTTCTCCTTCTGCGTCTTCTTGATGAACTGGCTCAACTCCGCCACGGTCGGCTCGCGCAGGGCAAGCTCCGTATAGGTCGTTACATCGTCGCCGCCGCCGAGCCTGATGGGGCGGGTCAGTTCGACGGCGAATTCGTCGGGAACGCGCATCGTCTTCATCAGCCCACCGTCACGGTTTGTTCGGAGACCTGAGGGCCTTCGAACTTGACGTCGAACTTCGCGTTTTCGGTATCGACTTCCTGCACGTCGGTCGTACCCATGTTGCGGCCCGTCACGATCTTGCCGTTCGCGAGCTGCAGCACGACGGTCGCATTGCGCATCGCGTTGAAGTCCGCCACGCTCAAATCGCCCGCGTCGCGCACGGTCAGCGCGATCGTGCCGGTGACAGGCGTCTCCTTCCAGCCGTGGAAACCGTCCTGGCCGATCATCGCTTCGCGCTTCACCTTCGAAGGGTTGTATTTGGCCGTGCCTTCCAACTGGTAGGTCTTGCCGTTGACCGATACCTGAGCGATACCGGCGATCACATTACTGGACATCTGTCGTCTCCAAGCATGCAAAAGATGCAAAAGGGCCGCCCGAAGGCGGCCCGGACAAAGGGATAAGCGCTTTGCGCTGCGTTACTGGAGCCGGAACTGGACCAACGTCGCAAACGTGCGCATCTGGTTGACCGGCGTGCCCGGCCAGAGCACATCGACGCGGTTCGGGTTCGTCTGGTTCTTGTTCACGACAAGCGCCTGCGCAAACGTGCCGCTGTTCTGCACGTACCC
>CBJMQH010000745.1:0-2033 GCA_966431825.1 uncultured Trinickia sp. | reverse complement strand
TTCGGCGGCGACGTCTCGCACCTGAACCTGCACAAGACCTTCTGCATCCCGCACGGCGGCGGCGGCCCCGGCGTGGGTCCCGTGGCGGTCGGCCCGCACCTCGTGCAATTCCTGCCGAACCAGACTTCGTCGGGTTACCGGCGTGCCGAAAACGGTATCGGTGCGGTGTCGGCGGCGCCGTACGGTTCGGCGTCGATCCTGCCGATCTCGTGGATGTATATCGCGATGATGGGGGCGAAGAACCTGACGGCGGCAACCGAAGTCGCGATCCTCAACGCGAACTATATGGCCAAGCGGCTCGCGCCCCACTATCCGGTGCTTTACACGGGCGGGAACGGCCTCGTTGCGCATGAGTGCATCCTCGATCTGCGCCCGATCAAGGACGCGAGCGGGATTACCGTCGACGACGTGGCCAAACGCCTCGCCGACTATGGTTTCCATGCCCCGACGATGAGCTTCCCGGTTCCGGGCACGCTGATGGTCGAGCCGACAGAATCGGAGTCGAAGGAGGAACTCGATCGCTTCATCGACGCGATGATCGCGATCCGCGAGGAAATTCGCGCCGTCGAATCGGGCAGCGCGGACCGCGAGGACAACCCGCTCAAGCATGCGCCGCACACGGCCGCCGTCGTCACGGCGAACGAATGGCCGCACGCGTATTCGCGCGAGCTCGCCGCCTATCCGCTGCCCTCGCTGGTCGCGCGCAAGTACTGGCCGCCCGTGGGCCGCGCCGACAACGTGTACGGCGATCGCAACCTGTTCTGCTCCTGCGTGCCGATTGCCGACTACGCGTAAGGGTTGCGTGGGCGCGTCGCGCGTCGTCAATACCGGCTAACATCTCACACCGCGATCCAGCCAATCGAGGAGCGACGCATGGTGCGAGAGGTGCCGGTGACGAGAACGAGCGCGCGAAGCAGGCAAGCGCAGTGGGGGCGGGCCGCCGCACCGAACCGGGGTCCGCTCGCGCCGTGGTTTTGCGCGTGGGCGACAGCGATGGGCCTTGCCCTCGTTGCGCCCCCGCACGCACGGGCCGCGATGAACTTCTGCGCGGCGCCCGCGTTGCAAACGAGCGAACGCACGAACGCCGCCCCGGAAGCCGGCGCGTGGATGAAGCGCGTTGCGGCGCGTCTGAACGATCAGCCGAAGCCGCTCGCGCGCCTGCATACGGAAGGCACGCTGCCGCACGAAGGTATCTACGATCAGAGCGTCGAGGCACAGCAGGATCTCACGCTCATGCGCGATGCGGCGCTCGTCTGGCGCGCCACCGGCGACGACCGCTATCTGAAGCTCGTCGATCGCTTTCTGCTGGCCTGGACGAGCACGTACCAACCGAGCTTCAACCCGATCGACGAGACGCACTTCGATGCGTTGATCCTCGCCTACGACCTGACCGCGAGTGCGTTGCCCGTCAAAACGCGCAATGCCGCGGTGGCATTCATCGGCAAGCTGGCGGCAGGTTACCTCGCACGTATCGACGGCCAATCGCGGCCGCTCGCGGGGACTTTCCGGAACAATTGGCAGAGCCACCGTGTCAAGCTCGTGGCGATGGCCGCTTTTGCGCTCGACGATCGCAAGATGATCGCGTCGGCGCAGCGCTTGTTCGTCGAGCAGGTCGGCAACAACATCGCGCCGGGCGGCGAGACCGTCGACTTCGCCGAGCGCGACGCGCTGCATTACGTCGTCTATGATCTCGAGCCGCTCGTCATGGCCGCGCTGGCCGCCCGCCGCCACAACCGGAACTGGTTGAACGAGCGCGGTGCAAACGGCGCCACGCTGGCTGCCGCGCTCGACTGGCTCGCGCCGTTCGCACGCGGCGAGAAGACGCATGAGGAATTTGTGCATTCGAGCGTGGCGTTCGATGCGAAGCGCCGGGAGGCCGGTGTGCCCGGATACGCGGGGCAGTGGGACCCGGCCGGTGCGGGCGAACTGTTTCATCTGGCTGCCCGCTTGTCGGGACGCTATGGGCCCGTCGCCCAGCCGTGCGCGCCGGTGCTGCCCGCGTGGCTTGCCGTCTGCCTGCCGTTTGCAGCGCG
>CBJMQH010000744.1:0-2052 GCA_966431825.1 uncultured Trinickia sp. | reverse complement strand
TTGCCGCTGCCGTCAGACAACCCAGAAATTGACGTCGCTTCATGATCAGATCCTTCCCTACTGCGAGACAAGCTCGAACCGAATATTGATAAACAGGGGCTTGCGGCATTCGGCGCGGCGGCTGCGGGTGCAAACGTTTGCGCGAAATATGCTTTGCATTCCTAACTAATTGGTCAGTCTCAAATCGCCGTGGCTCGTCATGAACAGTCAGAAGGCTTTCCCCGTTTTCCGGTTCGGCTGTCGCAGCGTTGCGGCTGCTGGAACCCAGGGCGATTCGTTGATGTGAAGTATCCAGATAACGAAGATGCGACGGAATCAGCGCAGGAGGAACATCGCGTAGGTTTGACGCCCTTGATGTAGGCGTACGCCGACACTGCGGGAAACAGTTTCCGATCGAAAACGCGGCGCGTTCCGGCAGAAAATCCCGTGCGGCCTTGGCCGGCGGGGGTTCCACGCTGTCAGAAAAAGTCCTACATCTTTGTCCGCAGCGGGGCGGTAGAAGGCCCGCCTGCGCCGAGGCGGAGCCGATGCACTACACGGCTAGGTATCCCCTGATGATTGCGCGCAGCGAGCGCAATGCGGCAAAGCGCAGCAGCGACGCTCGATGAACCGTCACCCAGCGTCAGTCTTCCGGCGAGACGCCGAACAACTGAAAGACCACCCCACGCAACCACCGATTCCCAGCCTCATGGTGATATCTCGCGTGCCAGTGTTGCCTGACGGCAAAACCGTCGACGGGAATCGGGCACGGATGGACCGCCAGATCGTTGGCCTGCGCGAGCGTCTCGCCGATATGGCGAGGCAGCGTCGCCACTAGATCAGTCGTCTGAACAATCGCGCCGAGCCCAAGAAAACCCGGCAACTGCAATACGACGTCCCGCACGATGCGCTCTCTCACCAGCGCCTGTTCGAGCAGTTGCGCCCCCGTGCCCGATTCGATGGCGACGTGCCCCTCCGACCGATACTGCTTCACCCCAAGCCGTGCACGAATATGCGGATGATGCCGGTTGGTCAGACAGACCCAGTCCTGTAGATAAAGCTGCTGCTGATAGATGCCGCCGCCGAGCCACGGCACATAGCCGATCGCGAGGTCGGCCTCGCCCGATTCCAGCGCACGCTCCGTGTTGCCATCGATCCTCGCCGCCTCGAGCCTGACACCGGGCGCCTGCGCACGCACGTGGGCAAGCAGTCGTGGCAGCAGCGTGATATGGCTCGCGTCCGTCATGCAGATCCGAAAGCGCCGCTGCGCCGTCGCGGGTTCGAACGCGATTTCCCACTCAACGAAGCGCCTCAGCGATTCCAGAATCTCGCGACAAGGTCCGATCAGCGCATCGGCCTGCGGCGTCGGCGCCATCCCGCTCGGCGTGCGAATAAACAGCGGATCCTGCAGATGCTCACGCAAGCGCCCGAGCCAAATGCTGATCGTAGGCTGGCTCTGCCCCAGTTGCTCCGCGACACGCGTGACGTTGCGCATGTCATAGAGCAGATCGAACAGCTGCAGCAATTTGAGGTCGGGCAGATCGGTCGGCACCATGGCGCAGCCTCCGTTATTGTCTATCGCAATGACGTCATTGTAGTCATTGCATTGCCCACATGCGCGGCACCGCCTATCGTGTTGCCACACGTCAAGGAGAAGCCGAGTGAAGATTGCGATTCTCGGCGCCGGCGCACTAGGCTGTGCGATCGGCGCGACTCTTACCGAAGGTGGACACGAAACGTGGCTGCTGGCGCGCTCGCCCACTCATGTCGAGGCGATGCGCCGCGACGGATTGCAAGTCGATGACGCCAACGGCGTGCGGCGCATCGTGGTGCGCGCCGCCACTGCGCCGAATGAAGTCGGCGTGGCCGACCTTGTCATCGTGCTCGTCAAATCCTTCCATACCGACGCCGCGATGCGCGGCGCGCTCGCATTGGTCGGACCGCAAACGCGTGTACTGTCGCTGCAGAACGGACTCGGGCACGAGGAGATCCTCGCCGAGATCGTCGGCCGCGACCGCGTGCTGGCAGGCAAGACCTATGTCGGCGGCGTGCTGCGCGGCCCGGGCCATATCC
>CBJMQH010000743.1:0-2054 GCA_966431825.1 uncultured Trinickia sp. | reverse complement strand
GCTCGGCGACACCGTCACGCAATCGGCCGTCCGCGCGCTTGTCGCGCGCGATCAGCAGAACGCGCGCAGCCTCATCGACGGGCGCTTCCCCGAATACGACGGCAAGCTGCGGCCGGCGCCGACGAGCCTGCGGCTCATGCGCGTGGAAACGCGTCATACGTCGTGGCGCAAGGACGACAGCCGCCTGCATGTGGATGCTTTTCCTTCGCGTCCGAATCGCGGCGAGCGCATCCTGCGCGTATTCACGAACGTGAACCCGCACGGCGAGCCGCGCGTCTGGCGCGTGGGCGAGCCGTTCGAGCAGATGGCCAAGCGCTTCTTGCCGGGCATCAAGCCGCAACTGCCGGGCTCCGCGTGGCTCCTTTCGCTGCTGCATATCACGAAGTCGCCGCGCAGCGCGTACGACCACCTGATGCTTCATCTGCACGACGGCATGAAGGCCGATCTCGATTATCAGCAGTCCTGTCCGCAAGAGACCATGCCGTTTCCGCCGGGTAGCGTCTGGGTGTGTTTCTCCGACCAAACCTCGCATGCGGTGATGTCCGGGCAATTCATGTTGGAGCAGACCTTCTTTTTGCCCGTGCGCGCAATGGTGCAGCCCGAATGTGCACCGCTCGGTATTCTCGAACGGCTCAAGGGCAGGGCGCTCGTTTGATGGCGCGGCATTCGTATGGCGCCGCGTGTCGGCCGCTGAAAGGAGGCCGCGCATGCTGAGGCCGCTCTATCGTGCGCTATGGTGGATTGCCGCGCCGGTGGCTGTTGCGCGTCTTTACGTGCGTTCGCGGCGCGAGCGCGGCTACCGCGAGCATATCGGCGAGCGCTTCGGCTACGCCGTCGGGCGTTTGCCCGAGGACGGCGCGCCGCTCATCTGGATCCACGCGGTTTCGGTAGGCGAAACGCGCGCCGCGGAGCCGCTTGTGAACGCGCTGCTGGCGGCGCGGCCCGATGCGCGGATCCTGATCACGCACATGACGCCGAGCGGCCGGGCCACGGGCGAGCAACTCTTCGGCGACCGCGTATTGCGATGCTATTTGCCCTACGACATACCGCATGCCGTGCGCCGGTTTTTGCGCACGTGGCGGCCGTCGCTCGGCGTCGTGATGGAGACCGAAGTGTGGCCGACGCTGATCGACGAGTGCCGGCGCGCCGACATGCCGCTCGTGCTTGCAAACGCGCGGATGTCGGCCCGTTCTCATCGGCGGGCGGCGAAGTTTGGCCGCGCGACGCGCGAAGTGTTCGGCGGCTTTGCACGTGTGCTCGCACAAAGCCCTTCGGACGCCGAAAGACTGAGCTCGCTCGGGGCGCGCAACGTGGCGGTGCTCGGCAATCTGAAGTTCGACATGGACATCCGGCCGGAACTCGTCGCGCGCGGCCGTGCGTGGCGCACGGCGATCGGAGCGCGTCCGGTGTGGGTGGCGGCCAGCACGCGCGAGGGCGAAGAGGCGCTCGTGCTCGATGCGTTCGCGGCGCTCGCTACGCCCGACGCACTGTTGGTGCTCGTGCCGCGCCATCCGCAGCGCTTCGACGAGGTAGCGGCGCTTGTCGAGCGCCGGGGCTTGCAATGCGTGCGGCGCTCGGTCTGGGGCGGGGCGGCGGTTGCCGCTGCTGCGCAGACGCACGTTGACGCACTGCCTGAAAATACGACGGTGCTGCTAGGCGATTCGATGGGCGAGCTCGGCGCGTATTACGCGGCGGCCGATGTCGCTTTCATTGGCGGCAGCCTTCTGCCGCTTGGCGGACAGAACCTGATCGAAGCCTGCGCGGTCGGTGTGCCCGTGCTGATCGGGCCGCATGTTTTCAACTTCACGCAGGCGACGACCGATGCGGTTGCCGCGGGGGCCGCCGTTCAGGTGGCCGATCCGGCGGAGCTTGCGCGGGTACTCGGCGAGTTGTTTGCGGACAAGTCGCGACGCGTGGCGATGGCGGCCGCGGCGTCGGCGTTCGCCGCGCGGCATCGCGGCGCGACGGGGCGCACGGTCGAGGTGTTGGAGGCGTTGCTGTAGTCGTCGGGTGCGCCCGGTCGGGAAGACCAACGGTCCGAATAATGACACGAC